>NZ_JAGKSG010000023.1:0-81839 GCF_018119385.1 Massilia sp. AB1
GGGCCAGGCGCTCGGCGCGGGCGCGCTCCGCGGCCTCCTGCTGGACGCGCTCCTCCGCCAGCCGGCGCTGCGCTTCCTCGATGCGGCGGCGTTCCGCCTGCTCCTGCGCCAGCCGCTGGGCTTCCTCGCGCTGGCGCTGGGCCAGCTGCTCCGCTAGCCGGCGCTGTTCCTCCTGCGCGCGGCGCTGCGCCGCGACCTGGGCCTCGCGCGCCGCCGCTTCCTCCGCCATGCGCTGCTGGACCTGGCGCGCCACTTCCTCCTGTTCGCGCTGGCGTAATTGCGCAGCTGCCTCTTGCGCGAGGCGCGCGTCTTCCTCGGCGGCGCGCTGGCGTTCGGCGAGCAGGCGCGCACGGTGCTCCTCGTCCGCCCAGGCCTGTTCGGCCTGTGCCCTCGCCTGCTCGGCCTGCTGCCGCGCGAGAAGCTCCCGGGCCTGGCGCTCTTCCAGCAGGCGCGCCTCGTTCTCCCGTTCGGCCGCAGCCAGGCGCTCCCTTTCTTCTTCGCGAACGCGCCGCGCTTCGTCCTCGGCGGCCAGCCGCAAGGCTTCCGCCTCCGCCTGCGCGTTCGGGTCGCTCTGTTCTTCCACCGCGGTATCCGCTCGCTGCGCGGTCGCCGCTTCGGGCATGTCCGGAGCGATCGGCTCAGGCGGCTCGCCCGCTGCTTCAGGCTCCGGCGCCGCATCCGCCAGCAAGGCTTCAGGCGCGGGTGCGACCTCCGGCAGCGGAACGACGAACTCCGACTCGATACGCGCCTCGGCGGCGATCAGGGGTGTCGTCACTGACGCTACCCGCCGCCGCGGCGTGACGGGCCGCACGCGCTTGGTGGGGTTGGCCTTGGCCTTGGCCTTGACCTTGGGCTTGGGCGCAGGCGCCGTTTGCGCGGGCGCGGGCGGAACTGGATCGACCAGGCGCAGTCCGGCGACGGGCGCCTGGGGAGCGGGGACGGCAGGACGCGGCGCAGCCAGTGGTGCAGGTGCAAGCGCCGGCGCCGGCAGTGGCGCAGGATCCGGCTTGGGCGTCGGAGGAAGCGGCTCCGACAAGGGCGCGGGCGGGACGGATGGCGCCAGGCTCACGGTGATCGGCCCGCCACTGCCGAGATCGAGTCCGGGCACGCCGAACTGCAGCGAGAGCAGCAGCGCATGAAGCAGAACCGACACCGCCACGCCAGTCGCGAGGCGCCGGTCGGCGCGGCTTTGCTGCTGGTGTCGGCTGCGTGCGTTCGCTGTCGGCATGCCCTTCTGCTTGCGATATTGTCAAGCAGGCATCTTAGCGTTTACTCAGCCGTTGTGCGAGACGTGCACGATAGGAATCGCGCCGCCTGCGCGGCGTGTCAACAAGGGGCGGCGCTCAGGGCCGGGCGGGCGCGAACTGGTAGGTTTCGCCGTGTTTCAGGTAAATGACGTCCTTTTCCAGGCCGGCCGCCTGGACTTCGCGGGCGAATTCCGCGAGCGGGGACTTGAACACGTCGTAGTCGTTGTAATGGATCGGCACCGTTTTCTTCGGCCGCACCAGCTGCATCATGCGCACCCCGTCCTTGCCGTCCATGGTGACCTTGACGACGCCGAGGATGCGGGTGCCGCCCAGGTGCAGCAGGGCCAGGTCGATGCCCGGAAAGTAGGTCGGAATGGCCTTGATGTCGTCGTAGACGAGGGTGTCGCCGCTGATGTACATGCGGTAGGCCGGCGCCTGTGGATCCGGGCCGAAATCGAGCACCGCCCCCATCACCCTGGGCAGCAGGGCCGCCACGCCGGCCGGTCCATGGCGGCCCGGCGTGGCCGTCACGCGCAGGCGCGCCTCCCCGCGCCGCACTTCCAGGCGGTCCCACACCGACAGTCCATAGACGCGCGTAAACCCCATGCGCTTGAGTCCTTCCCCGCCCTCCTTGGTGGTGACGATCGGCGTGGCGCGGCCCAGTTTTTCCTGCACCAGCTGGTCGAAGTGGTCGCCGTGCAGGTGCGACAGCACGACCAGGTCGATCGGCGGCAGGTTCTCGAAGGCGATGGCGGGATTGGTCAGGCGCTGGGACTTGAGGCCATAGCCCAGGTGCACATGGTCGCCCTTGTGCAGGAAATTCGGATCGGTGAGGATGGTGAAGCCCTGGAAGCGGATCAGCACGGTCGCGGTGCCGATGAACTGCACGCTGCCCTCGCCCGAAGCCGCCGCCGCAGGCGCGAGCTGCAGGGTGAACATGTCTCCTTGCGGGACCTCGGCCTGCGTCTGCGCCCGGCTCCGAGCCTGGGTTTCAGCCTGGGCCTCAGCCTGCTCCTGGGCATGCGCGAGCGCTGCGGCGCATGTGAAGAGCGTCGCCAGGGCC
Organism: Massilia sp. AB1; assembly: GCF_018119385.1. NCBI lineage: Bacteria > Pseudomonadati > Pseudomonadota > Betaproteobacteria > Burkholderiales > Oxalobacteraceae > Massilia > Massilia sp. AB1. Next base: position 2,311 of record NZ_JAGKSG010000023.1, read on the forward strand.
AGGCGGTGCAGCGGTCGGGCAAGGGTCATGCGTGTTCCTCCGGTCAGGGCGAACCGGCTGGTTCGCGCTGACGCACAGTAGCACGCGTGCGCGCGGGCAGGCGTACGCTTCGAAGGTTCAGGCCCCGGGCTTGAGCTCGGCGATGCGGCGCCGTGCGGCCGCCCAGTCGGTGCCGGCCAGCGCCGCTTCGCAGGTCGCGCAAGGCTCGAAGGGATTGCAGTCGTGCGTGTAATCGATGCAGTTGGCGCCGATCACGATCTTGGCGGCGTAGGCGTCGACTCTTCCCGTGGGCGAGACGGCGCCGCCCTTGGGCAGCCATTTTTCGAAGGCGTCGAGCGCCACGCCGTCTGGCACGTACCAGCGCTTGCGGGTCGGATTCCATCTGGCGCCGAGTGCTTTGGCGCCGTCCTTGTCGGCGTATGGGACATCGAGAAACTGCATGGTGTGTGACAGGTAAAGATCGATCGAATCGTCCCGGCGGCGCGCGGGACGGCAGCCGCGGCGGCGGCAGTGGCTTGCAGCACGCATGATAACCCGGCGCCGCCCTCCTCCCCAAATCCGCGCCTAGCCGCCGTGCTCGAACAGCTGGCCCGCCCGGTCCAGGATGCGCTGCAGCGCAGGGTGATGGACCCGCCTTTCCACGGTCACGGCGTAGAACTGCTCGACGATGGTGTCGACGATGCCCACCTGTTCCAGGCCGTATTGCCCGCACACGCCGGCCGCCAGCACGGCGGGCACCGCCATGAAGCCTGCCCCGGCGCCGGCGAAGGACATGAGCAGCGCGCCGTCGTCGAATTCGCCGACCACGATGGGACGCAGGCGCTGCGCTTCGAGCCAGGCCTTGAGCCGGCTGTGCAGGGTGGCGTCCTGGCCCGGCATCAGGAACGGCGCCTCTTTCAGGCGCTGGGGAAATGCCCCCGGCCGGGCCCGGCACAAGTCCGGATGGCCGACGACCGCCACAGCACTGGACCCGAGCAGATGGGTATGGCCGCGCACGGTGCCGCCGGGGGGCAGCCCCTGGTCGGAGATGACCAGGTCGAGCCGGTGCGCGCTCAATTCCTGGACCAGGTCGGCGAAGCGGCCCTCGCGGCACACCAGGCGCATCGCCAGGCCGGCGTCGCGGGCAGGCTGCAGCAGGCGGAAAGCCATGGTCTTGGGTATCACGTCGCAGATGCCGACGCGCAGGGTTTCGGCCCCGGTGAAGACGCCGCGCCGGATCGCCTGCTCGAGTTCGTTGCCGATGCTGAAAATCTGCTCGGCATACTGCAGCACGGTCTTGCCTGCCTCGGTCAGCTCCAGCAGGCGCCCCTTCTTGCGGAACAGTTCCTCGCCCAGCTGGGCCTCGAGCACCTGCAGCTGGGTACTGATGGCTTGCGCCGAGACATGCAGCTGCTGGGCGGCCCGCACCACGGTGCCGGTGGTGGCGACCACGTGAAAGTACTGCAGGTGCTTGTAATTGATCACCGGCGAATCCATCCAAAAAATTTGATGATTGCGAAAGTTTATTCGATTTTACTTTCGCATTGTCGCTTCGTATAGTGGGTGTTCCAGTTCACCACCCGAGAGGATTGCCATGAGAACCTATGCCCCCAACAGCCATAAAGCCATTTCGCGCCTGCTCGCGCTGGCGATGATCATCGACGGACGGCTGGCGCCGCAGGAACTCAAGGCGCTGCACCACAGCGGCCTGCTGCGCCGGCTGGAGGTCAGCGAGGACATCTTCGACGAGACTGCCGGCGAACTCTGCCAGGACCTGCTGGCGGCGGCGAGCGCGCGCCAGGCGGGCGCGAGCGGCGGCGAGGTGGAACTCGATCCCGAGACCATCGACCGCCTGCTGGCCGAGGTCGACGCACCCCTGCTGCGCGTGCTGGTACTGCAGGGCATGCTCGACATCGTGCGCGCCGACAAGGTGATCGACCACCGCGAACGCCGGCTGCTGCGCCGAGCGACCCACGCGTGGATGCCGGCCCTCGAACCCGCCGACAGCTGACGACGCCAGGAGGACATCATGGATCTGCTCTATACCGTCTGGCTCGGCGCACCCGTCTGGATGTGGGCGAGCTTCGTCGCCATCGTGGTGGCGCTGCTCGCCTTCGATCTGGGCGTGCTCAACAAGGATGACCACGTCATCGGCGTGCGTGAAAGCCTCAAGCTGTCGGCCCTCTACATCGCGGCCGGCCTGGCCTTCGGCCTATGGGTCTGGCACGCCTTCGGCAGCGAAAAGGCCCTGCACTTCTACACGGGCTTCCTGATCGAGAAGAGCCTGTCGCTGGACAATATCTTCGTGATATCGCTGATCTTCGCGACCCTGGCGATCCCGGCGGCCTACCAGCACCGGGTGCTGTTCTGGGGCATCCTGGGCGTGATCCTGACCCGCGGCATCATGATCGGTGCGGGCTCGGCGCTGGTGGCCAGCTACTACTGGGTGCTGTACATCTTCGGCGCGATCCTGGTGATCACCGGCATCAAGATGTTCTTCGCTTCCGACAATCCGGACCAGATCCGCGACAGCGCCGTGCTGAAATGGCTGAAAGGCCGCCTGCGCATGACCGAGGGCATGCGCGGCAACGCCTTCCTGGTGCGCGAGCCGGATCCGGCCCGCCCGGGACATACGCTGCTGCTGGCCACGCCGCTGTTCCTGGCGCTGTGCATGGTCGAGATAACGGACGTGATCTTCGCGGTCGACAGCGTGCCGGCGATCTTCGCCATCACCAGCGATCCCTTCATCGTCTACACCTCGAATATCTTTGCGGTGCTCGGCCTGCGCGCCCTGTACTTCGCGCTGGCGGCCATGGTGGAACGCTTCACCTACCTGAAATACTCGCTGGCGGCGGTGCTGGTGTTCATCGGTTCCAAGATCTTCCTGGGGGACTTCGTGTTCGACGGCAAGGTGCCGGCCAGCCTGTCGCTGGCGGTGACGGCGGTGCTGATCGCGGCGGGTATCGGCTATTCGCTGTGGCGCACGCGCTCCGGCCTGGACGACCGCGCTGCGTGATGAAGATCCGACGGGCGGGTCGGCGAAGGAAACTGGCCCGCCCTGAGGGAATCGAACCCCCGACCCACAGCTTAGAAGGCTGTTGCTCTATCCAACTGAGCTAAGGGCGGAATGAAGAGAGGCGCTACTATAGCGCGCCAAGCGGGGGCTTGCAACACGGCACTACTCAGTGTGCAAACTTGGTGGGCATGCTGGAGACGCACGAAAAACAGGCCGTCGTGGACGGCCTGTTTGTTTGTCCGGCTGGTCGGAGTACAAGGATTCGAACCTTGGACCCCCTGCTCCCAAAGCAGGTGCGCTACCGGGCTGCGCTACACTCCGACGCGATTTCATGATACTCCCGAAGGAGCGCCGCGCCAACCCGGACACGATTGAAGCCGGTGACGGCCTTCAATCGTGCTTGACGCCTGTCAAGCCGCCAGCTTGTCGGCGATGCGGCGCGCCATGCTTTCCGCGACGTCCGCTTCCTTGGCTTCCACCATGACGCGGATCAGGGGCTCGGTGCCCGAGGCGCGGATCAGCACGCGGCCGCCGTCGCCCAATTCGCGCTCGACGGCTTCCTTTTCCGCCACCAGGGCCGCGTCCTTGGTCCAGTCGAAACCGGCCGGCACTTTCTTGTTGATCAGGGTCTGCGGATAGAGCTTGAGCTCGGCGCAGCACTCGGCCAGCCCCTTGTTGTCGCGCTTGAGCGCCGACAGCACCTGCAGTGCCGAGACGATACCGTCGCCGGTGGTGTGCTTGTCCAGGGCCAGCAGGTGGCCCGAGCCCTCGCCGCCCAGCAGCCATCCGCGTTCCTTCATCACTTCCAGCACGTAGCGGTCGCCGACCTTGGCGCGCGCGAAGCCGACGCCCATCTGCTTGAAGGCCACTTCCAGCGCCATATTGGTCATCAGGGTGCCGACGGCGCCGGCCACCGGGCCGGTCGCCATGCGGTCGCGCACCATCACGTATAGCAGTTCGTCGCCGTTGTAGATGCGGCCGTTGGCGTCGACCATGATCAGGCGGTCGGCGTCGCCGTCCAGGGCGATGCCGAGGTCGGCCTTGTTGCTCACGACCGCTTCCGACAGCGCCTTGGGCGCGGTGGCGCCGACGCCGTCATTGATGTTGAAGCCGTCCGGCTGGGCGCCGATCGAGATCACCTCGGCGCCGAGTTCGTGGAACACGTGCGGGGCGATGTTGTAGGCGGCGCCGTTGGCGCTGTCGACCACGATCTTCAGGCCGCGCAGGTCCAGTTCGTTCGGGAAGGTGCTCTTGCAGAATTCGATGTAGCGGCCCTGGGCGTCGCGCAGGCGGGTCGCGCGGCCGAGTTTGTCCGAGGGCACGCAGCCCATCGGCTGGTCGATCGCCGCTTCGATCTCGAGTTCGACGGCGTCCGGCAGCTTGGTGCCGTGTTCCGAGAAGAACTTGATGCCGTTGTCCTGGAAGGGGTTGTGCGAGGCCGAGATCACGACGCCGGCCTGCAGGCGCAGCGCGCGGGTCAGGTAGGCGATCGCCGGGGTCGGCATCGGGCCGGCCAGCATCACGTCCACGCCGGCGGCCGAGAAGCCCGCTTCCAGCGCGGCTTCCAGCATGTAGCCGGAAATACGGGTGTCTTTACCGATCAGCACGACCGGACGGCCGCTGCTCGACTTGGCGCCTTTCACCAGCACCGTGCCGGCGGCATAGCCGAGGCGCATGACGAAATCCGGGGTAATCGGCGCAACGCCCACGAGTCCACGGACGCCGTCCGTACCGAAATATTTGCGTGCCATTCTTGTCTTCTTTTCTTTCCTTGATTAATCGATGGTCGCCGCATGCCACACTTTCAGGGCATCGACGGTGTCTGCTACATCATGCACACGCACAATTCTAGCGCCATGCGCTACCGCAGCCAATGCCGCCCCAATGCTGCCGGCGACACGCTGCTCGACCGGGCGCCCGGTGACGGCCCCGATCATGGACTTGCGCGACATCCCTGCCAGTACGGGCAGGCCGAGCTCGTCGCGGATGCGCGCCAGGTGGCGCAGCAAGGCGTAATTATGCTCGACGGTCTTGCCGAAGCCGAAACCGGGGTCGAGGCAGAGGCGTTCGCGCGCGATCCCGGCGGCCGTCATTGCCTTCACCCGCTCGCCCAGGAATGCGATCACCTCGGCCACGACATCGTTGTACTGCGGCGCCTGCTGCATGGTCTCCGGCGTGGCCTGCATGTGCATGATGCACAGGCCGCAATCGCTGTCCTGCACCGCCTCGATCGCCCCGGGCGCCCGGAAGCCGTTGATGTCGTTGATCATGTCGGCGCCCGCGATCAGGGCTTCGCGCATGACCTCCGGCTTGCAGGTATCGACGGACAGGGCCACATCCAGGGTCTTGAGCGCGTACAGCGCGGGCATCACGCGGCGCAGTTCCTCATCCAGCGGCACGCTGGGCGAACCGGGGCGGGTCGACTCGCCGCCGATGTCGATCATGGTGGCGCCGTCGCGGATCATCTCCTCGGCGTGCGACATGGCGAATTCCAGCCCCTGGTAGCGGCCGCCATCGGAAAAGGAATCGGGAGTGACGTTCAGGATGCCCATCACGACGGGCATCCCGGCGTCCGGGCCTTCCAGCGGGAAGCTGAAACGGCCGCAGTGCAGGTTCTTGGACATACAGGGAGTAAGTGGCGTTAACGTACAAGAGGCATCCTGTCGGATGCCTCTTGGAGAAACGGATCAGCGCATCAGGCCGGTGCGGTGGCGTTCGGCGCCACGCCACCCGGGCCGCTGTCGCCCGGCGGCGTACGCTTGGTCAGCAGGCCGGCCTTCGGCTGGCGCGGCTCGCGGCCGGCCATGATGTCGTTGATCTGCTCGGCGTCGATGGTTTCCCAGTCGAGCAGCGCCTTGGTCATCATCTCGACCTTCTCGCGGTTTTCTTCGAGCAGGCGGCGCGCCAGGGCGTACTGCGTGTCGAGGATGGCGCGGATCTCGGCGTCCACCTTTTGCTGGGTCGCCTCCGAGATGGTCTTGGTGCTGCCGCCGAAGAAGCCGTCGTTCTCGCTGTCTTCGTAGACCATCACGCCCATGCTCTCGGACATGCCGAAGCGGGTCACCATCGAGCGGGCCAGCTTGGTGGCGCGGGCGAAGTCGTTCGAGGCGCCGGTCGACATCTGGCCGACGAAGATCTCTTCGGCGATGCGGCCGCCGAACAGGATCGAAATCTCTTCCAGCATCTTGTCCTTGTAGCCGGACAGGTTGTCGTGCTCAGGCAGCTGCCAGGTCAGGCCCAGGGCATAGCCGCGCGGCATGATGGTGACCTTGTGCACCGGATCGGCCTTCGGCAACAGCTTGGCGACCACCGCGTGGCCCGACTCGTGGTAGGCCGTGTTGCGGCGCTCTTCCTCGCGCATGACCATGGACTTGCGTTCCGGGCCCATGAAGATCTTGTCCTTGGCGTCCTCGAAGTCGATCATCTCGACCAGGCGCTTGCTGCGGCGCGCGGCGAACAGCGCGGCCTCGTTGACCAGGTTGGCCAGGTCGGCGCCCGAGAAGCCCGGGGTGCCGCGCGCCAGGATGTCGGCCTTGACGTCGGTGCCGATCGGGACCTTGCGCATATGCACGTTGAGGATCTGCTCGCGGCCGCGGATGTCCGGCAGGCCGACCATCACCTGGCGGTCGAAACGGCCCGGACGCAGCAGCGCCTTGTCCAGCACGTCGGCGCGGTTGGTCGCGGCGATCACGATCACGCCCGAGGAGGCTTCGAAGCCGTCCATCTCGACCAGTAGCTGGTTCAGGGTCTGTTCGCGCTCGTCGTTGCCGCCGCCCATGCCGGCGCCGCGGTGACGGCCGACCGCGTCGATCTCGTCGATGAAGATGATGCAGGGCGAGTGCTTCTTGGCGTTCTCGAACATGTCGCGCACGCGGGACGCACCCACGCCGACGAACATCTCGACGAAGTCGGAACCCGAGATCGAGAAGAACGGCACTTTCGCTTCGCCGGCGATGGCGCGCGCCAGCAGGGTCTTGCCGGTACCCGGAGGACCGACCATCAGCACGCCGCGCGGGATGCGGCCGCCCAGTTTCTGGAACTTGGTCGGGTCCTTCAGGAAGTCGACGATCTCGCCCACTTCTTCCTTCGCCTCGTCGCAGCCGGCGACGTCGGAGAAGGTCACGGTGTTGTTGGTTTCATCGAGCATGCGCGCCTTCGACTTGCCGAAGGAGAAAGCGCCGCCCTTGCCGCCGCCCTGCATCTGGCGCATGAAGAAGACCCACACGCCGATCAGGAGCAGCATCGGGAACCAGGAGATGAAGACCTGCTGCAGGAAGGACGGTTCCTCGGGCGGCTTGACGTCGAAGCGCACGCCGTTCTCGCGCAGGTCGCCGATCAGGCCGCGGTCGAGGATGGTCGCGGTCGCGCGCACCTTGGAATCGTCGGTGCGGGTCGCGGTGATGTTCGAGCCCTCGATCACGACGTCCTTGATGCGGCGTGCCTTCACATCGTCGAGCAGCTCGGAATAAGCGATGGTCTTGCTGCCGCCAGCCACGCTATGGGTGTCGAACTGCTTGAACAGCATGAACAGCAGCAGTGCGACCACCACCCAGATGGCGGATTTGGAAAACATATTATTCACGAGAACTCCTCCGATGCGTTCTGCATCTCTACCGATTACAGTACGACGATTTTAACCGCAATAAGCCGACGCCGCCACGCAACGCAAGCAATAGTGCTGAAATGCCATAATTTTAAGTTCGACATGCATACGCAAGCGTTTGCGTCGTGCCAGCCTCACGCGGCTGATGTGTGGCTTGCTCGCGAAAAATCAAGAGTCTTCACTATCGTCATCGCCCGATTTCGGCCCGGCCGGATGTTTCAATCCACGGCCCAGCAGGAAAATTTCGGACGATTTGTCGCGGCTGGCCTTGGGTTTGACCTGTTTGACGGTGCGGAATTCCTCCCGAAACTTTTCCAGGATCTGGGTGAAGCCCATGTCTTTAAAGCACTTTACCAGTAATGCGCCACTCGGCTTCAGGTGCAATTGAGAAAACTCAATAGCCAGGTCGATCAAATGCTCCATGCGCGCCGCGTCCGCGTGCGGAATGCCGGACAGGTTGGGCGCCATGTCGGACAGCACCAGGTCGGCCTTGCGGCCGCCCAGGACTTCGTCGAGATGGTCGAGGATTTCCTCTTCGCGGAAGTCGCCCTGGATGAAATGCACGTCGGCCACCGGCTCCATCGGCAGGATGTCGAGGCCGATGATGGTGCCGTGGATGCCGCCGCCCTCCTTGCCCGCCAGCTTGCGGCGGGTGTACTGGGCCCAGCTGCCGGGGGTGCAGCCGAGGTCGACGATGACCTGGCCCGGCTTGATCAGCTTTTCGCTTTCGTCGATTTCCTTGAGCTTGTAGGCGGCGCGGGCGCGGTAGCCCTCTTTTTGCGCCAATTTGACGTACGGATCGTTAATGTGGTCGTGCAACCAGTTTTTGTTTAATTTGTTCTTGGCCATTCGCGTAGAATACTGCTTTTAAAGGTACTTCCAAAAAATATTATGCTTAAACTCACTCCGGCCGAGCGCAGCGCACTGCGCGCGGAAGCCCATGGACTCAATCCTGTCGTCATGATCGGCGGCGAGGGCCTGACCGAAGCCGTCATGAAAGAAATCTCCTCGAGCCTGGACGCCCACGGCCTGATCAAGGTCCGCGTGTTCGGCGACGAGCGCGAGGAACGTGTCGCCATGTACGAACAGATCTGCGAGGAACTGGGCGCGGCGCCGGTCCAGCACATCGGCAAGCTGCTGGTGCTGTACCGCCCGAAGAAAGAAGCCGTCAAGGAACGCAGCGGCAAGTCGGGCCCCGGCATGCGCGAAGTCACCATCGTCAAGGCCAGCGCCAGCGGCACCAAGAAGCCGAGCGTCACCAAGGTCATGCTCAAGGGGAATGAACGCGTGACGGCGGGCGGCAACATCAAGCGCGCCAAGCCGCGTCAGACCAGTACCAAGAAAAATTCGCTGAACAAGTGATGAAAACCGGGGTGACCCGGTTTTTTTTCGTCTGTCGTCAGAATGGCCGAGCTTATCGTTTCGACACGCAACCGTTAATCCGTCGTTCCGGCGCAGGCCGGAACCCAAGTTCGCTGCAAACCACTTTCTTTCGCTTTCACCCTGACCGGTGCAAGCCGATAATCTCAGTATTCAAGGGAATTGGGTTCCGGCCTTCGCCGGAACGACGTGCCGGGGCAGCGGGTCAAATAGAGGCTCAACGGCTCTTCAGAATCAGCCAAGCCCCCAGCAAGCTCTCCACCAGATGGAACAGCTGCGACACCCCATGCATCACCGCGAACTGGGTCCAGTACGGAGACGCCCTCACCCCGCCCGCTCCCGCCAGCTCGCGCAGGTGGGCCATGGCGGGCTGCAGCCCGACAAAGATCACCAGCGTACACGCCAGCATCGCCAGCACCAGCCAGCCCAGGAAACGCCGCCTGGCAGGCGGCAGATCAGCCGAAAACTTCAGCAGCACCAGCAACAGCATGGCGCAGGCAATCGACAGCCAGGCCTGGCGGCTCAGGAGCACCGACACGACATCGCCCGCCAGCTTGCTCGGCAGGACAGCAAACGCCGCCGGCGCCGCGATATAGCCCAGCGCCCACAGGCCGCCCGCCCACAGGCAGGCCAGCAACAGGCGCGCGCCGGCCAGGCGTCCGCCTGAACGGACTGCCTGGACAGGCGCGGCGTCGACAGCCATCAGACGTAGCGGACTTCCAGGATCTCGTACTCGCGCGGACCCGACGGGGCCTGCACTTCGACCACGTCGCCGGCGTATTTACCGATCAGCGCACGGGCGATCGGCGAAGTCACCGACACCTTGTTCATCTTCAGGTCGGCTTCATCGATGCCGACGATCTGGTAGCTGACCTTTTGGCCGCTGTCCAGGTCTTCCAGGTCGACGGTCGAGGCGAACACCACGCGGCCTTCCGCGTCCAGGGTGGCCGGGTCGATGATCTGGGCGGTGCTCAGCTTGCCTTCCAGCTCGGCGATGCGGCCTTCGACGAAAGCCTGGCGCTCCTTGGCGGCATCGTACTCGGCGTTTTCGGACAGGTCGCCATGCGAACGCGCCTCGGCGATCGCGTCGATCACGATGCGGCGCTCCTTGGTCTTAAGCTGGTGCAGTTCTTCCTTGAGAAGTTCAGCGCCGTATTTGGTCAATGGAGTGTTCATGGTCTTCTGTTTCAATCGTTAGAGGCCCATACCCGCCACTCAAAGTGAAAACCACAGAGGCACACGGCGCACGGCCGCGCGAGCTCTGTGGTTTTATTCTGAAGCGGGTACTACTTGCCGCTTAGTTTAAGGTGTTATGGAGGCCTTGTAAATCGTACACACGCAGTTCGTCGATGTGGGACATGCCCTCGATCGCCGCTTCCGCGCCCGCGATGGTGGTATAGGTCACCACGCGCGATTGCAGGGCCGAGGTACGGATGGTGCGCGAGTCGGTGATCGCCGAACGCTTTTCTTCCACCGTATTCACGACCATGACGATCTCGCGGTTCTTGATCATGTCGACCACGTGCGGACGGCCTTCCAGGACCTTGTTCACCGGGCGCACCGGGATGCCGGCCGCCGCGATCACGGCCGCGGTTCCCTTGGTCGCCACCAGCGAGAAGCCCAGCTTGACCAGTTCGCGCGCCACGCCGACGGCGCGCGGCTTGTCCGAGGCCTTCACCGACAGGAACACCACACCGCTCTTCGGCAGGATGATGCCGGCCGCCAGCTGAGACTTCACGAAGGCTTCGCCGAAGGTCTGGCCCACGCCCATCACTTCGCCGGTCGACTTCATCTCCGGTCCCAGGATGGTGTCCACGCCCGGGAATTTCACGAACGGGAACACGACTTCCTTGACGCTGTAGAACGGCGGCACGACTTCGGTGGTGATGCCTTGCTGGGCCAGGGTCTGGCCCACCATGCAGCGCGCCGCTATTTTTGCAAGCTGCAGCCCCGTCGCCTTCGACACGAAAGGCACGGTGCGCGAGGCGCGCGGGTTCACTTCCAGGACGTAGACGGTGTCGACAAGCTTGCCCTCGACTTCGGTCTGCTGGATCGCGAACTGCACGTTCATCAGGCCGACCACGTTCAGGGCCTTGGCCATCAGCGAGGTCTGGTGCTTCAGTTCATCGATGGTCGACTGCGACAGGGAGTACGGCGGCAGCGAGCAGGCCGAGTCGCCCGAGTGCACGCCGGCCTGTTCGATGTGTTCCATCACGCCGCCGATGAAGGTGGCTTCGCCGTCCGAGATGCAGTCGACGTCGACTTCGATGGCGTCGTTCAGGAAGCGGTCCAGCAGCACCGGCGAATCGTTCGAGACCTTGACCGCTTCGCGCATGTAGCGCTCCAGGTCGCGCTGCTCATGGACGATTTCCATCGCGCGGCCGCCCAGCACGTAGGACGGGCGCACCACCAGCGGGTAGCCGATTTCCTGGGCCAGTTCGAGCGCCTCGGCTTCGGTGCGCGCGGTGCGGTTCGGCGGCTGGCGCAAGCCGAGCTTTTGCAGCAGCTGCTGGAAGCGCTCGCGGTCTTCGGCGGCGTCGATCATGTCCGGCGAGGTGCCGACGATCGGCACGCCGTTGGCTTCCAGGTCGAGCGCCAGCTTCAGCGGGGTCTGGCCGCCGTACTGGACGATCACGCCCACCGGCTTTTCCAGTTCCACGATTTCCAGCACGTCTTCCAGGGTCAGCGACTCGAAGTACAGGCGGTCCGAGGTGTCGTAGTCGGTCGAGACGGTCTCCGGATTGCAGTTGACCATGATGGTCTCGTAGCCGTCTTCGCGCATGGCGAGGGCCGCGTGCACGCAGCAGTAGTCGAACTCGATGCCCTGGCCGATGCGGTTAGGACCGCCGCCCAGCACCATGATCTTCTTCTTGTCGGTCGGGTTGGACTCGCACTCCTCGTCGTAGGTCGAGTACATGTAGGCGGTGTTGGTCGCGAACTCCGCGGCGCAGGTGTCGACGCGCTTGTACACCGGGCGGATGCCCAGGGCGTGACGGCGCGCGCGCACGCTTGCCGGCGTGGTCTTCAGCAGGAAGGCCATGCGGCGGTCCGAGAAGCCCTTCTGCTTCAGTTTATAGAGCAGCGGCTTGTCCAGGGCTTCCAGGGTCTGGGTCTCGAGCCACAGCTCGATGTCCACGATCTCCTTGATCTGCACCAGGAACCACATGTCGATCTTGGTCAGGTTGTGCACTTCTTCCAGGGTGAAGCCCTGGGCGAATGCGTCGCCCACGTACCAGATGCGGTCCGGACCCGGCTCGCCGAGCTCCTCTTCGATCTTTTCGCGGTCGCGGGTCTTTTCGTTCAGGCCGTCCACGCCCACTTCCAGGCCGCGCAGGGCCTTCTGGAAGGATTCCTGGAAGGTGCGGCCCATCGCCATCACCTCGCCCACCGATTTCATCTGGGTGGTCAGGTGCTTGTCGGCGGTCGGGAATTTCTCGAAAGTGAAGCGCGGGATCTTGGTGACCACGTAGTCGATCGAAGGTTCGAACGAGGCCGGGGTCGCGCCGCCGGTGATCTCGTTGCGCAGCTCATCGAGGGTGAAGCCGACGGCCAGCTTGGCCGCGACCTTAGCGATCGGGAAGCCGGTGGCCTTCGAGGCCAGCGCCGAGGAACGCGAGACACGCGGGTTCATCTCGATGACGATCATGCGGCCGTCCTTCGGGTTGATCGCGAACTGCACGTTCGAGCCGCCGGTGTCGACGCCGATCTCGCGCAGGACGTTGATCGACGCATTGCGCATGATCTGGTATTCCTTGTCCGTCAGGGTCTGCGCCGGCGCCACGGTGATCGAGTCGCCGGTGTGCACGCCCATCGGGTCCAGGTTTTCGATCGAGCAGATGATGATGCAGTTGTCCTTCTTGTCGCGGACCACTTCCATCTCGTACTCTTTCCAGCCGAGCAGCGATTCTTCGATCAGCAGCTCGTTGGTCGGCGAGGCTTCCAGGCCCCGCTTGCAGATCGCTTCGAATTCTTCTTCGTTGTAGGCGATGCCGCCGCCGCTGCCGCCCATGGTGAAGGACGGACGGATGATGGTCGGGAAGCCCAGCTCGCGCTGCACGGCCCACGATTCTTCCATCGAGTGGGCGACGCCCGAACGGGCCGAACCCAGGCCGATCTTGGTCATCGCGTCCTTGAACTTGGCGCGGTCCTCGGCCTTGTCGATGGCTTCCGGCGTGGCGCCGATCAGTTCCACCTTGTACTTGTCCAGCACGCCGTTGCGGTGCAGGTCGAGCGCGCAGTTCAGCGCGGTCTGGCCGCCCATGGTCGGCAGGATCGCGTCCGGACGCTCTTTTTCGATGATGCGCTCGACGACCTTCCAGGTGATCGGCTCGATGTAGGTCACGTCGGCCGTTTCCGGGTCGGTCATGATGGTCGCCGGGTTCGAGTTGACCAGGATGACCTTGTAGCCTTCTTCGCGCAGGGCCTTGCAGGCCTGGGCGCCCGAGTAGTCGAATTCGACCGCCTGGCCGATGACGATCGGGCCCGCGCCGATAATCAGGATGCTTTTGATATCACTACGCTTAGGCATTTACTTTTTCCTCTGCATTTATTTCTTCTCCACGGGCTTGCATCAGGCTGATGAAGCGATCAAACAGATAGGCGACGTCGGTCGGGCCGGGCGAGGCTTCCGGGTGGCCCTGGAAGCAGAAGGCCGGCTTATCTAGGCGCTCGAAGCCCTGCAGCGAGCCGTCGAACAGCGACACGTGGGTCACGCGGCAGTTGGCCGGGAGGGTTTCCGGGTCGACGGCGAAGCCGTGGTTCTGCGAGGTGATCAGGACCTTCTTCGAATCGAGGTCCTGCACCGGGTGGTTCGCGCCGTGGTGGCCGAACTTCATCTTCATCGTCTTGGCGCCCGAGGCCAGGGCCATGATCTGGTGGCCCAGGCAGATGCCGAAGGTCGGGATGCCCTTCTCGATCAGTTCGCGCGAAGCCTTGATGGCGTAGTCGCAGGGTTCCGGGTCGCCGGGGCCGTTGGCCAGGAAGATGCCGTCCGGGTTCAGCGCCAGCGCGTCTTCGGCGGTGGCTTGCGCCGGCAGCACGGTAACCTTGCAGCCGCGCTCGGCCAGCATGCGCAGGATGTTGCGCTTGACGCCGTAGTCGAAGGCGACCACGTGGTATTGGGGATTCTCTTGCTTGCCGAAGCCCTGGCCCAGCTTCCACTCGGTCTCAAGGAATTCGTACGGCTCTTTCACCGAGACCACCTTGGCCAGGTCCATGCCCGCCAGGCCCGGGAAGGAGCGCGCCAGTTCCAGCGCCTGGGCGGTGGACGGCTCCGCGCCTGCGCTGCCGGTCAGGATGGCGCCCGCTTGCGCGCCCTTTTCGCGCAGGATGCGGGTCAGCTTGCGGGTGTCGATGCCGGCGATGGCCACGACATTTTCCTGCTTCAGGTAGTCCGACAGCGATTGGGTGGAACGGAAATTCGAGGCCAGCAGCGGCAGGTCGCGGATGATCAGGCCGGCGGCGTGGACTTTGGAGGCTTCCACGTCGGCAGGGTTGACGCCGTAGTTGCCGATGTGCGGATACGTCAGGGTGACGATCTGACGCGAATAGCTGGGGTCGGTGAGGATTTCCTGGTAGCCGGTGATCGCGGTGTTAAACACCACTTCGCCGGTCGTATGGCCGACTGCGCCAATGGAATATCCTTTGAAAATCGTTCCGTCTGCGAGAGCCAGGACGGCTGGGACGGCTGGGCCAGAAAAAAATGGCGGCAAGGGTAACTCCCAATAAAGTTACCGTAGCTGCGCCACGTCAGACCGACATCCAATGGTCCTGGGCAGGTGTGTGTCGCCAGGGCTTGGAGGCCAAGTTGAATGAGGGATGGTGGGTAGTCGCTACGGCTGATGTGTGAATGGTTAAACTTCCAAATTATAGCGCGAATCGCCCTCTTCGGCAATGCAGCAATTTTATAAAAGTGCGGCCGAATTCGACGCCGCGGTGGCCGAAACCGTCCAGAAACGCTGCATTTGCTGCCTGCGCGCAATAAACACGCTAAAACGAAAAAGGCGCCCGCAGGCGCCTTTCGATTGCCGGCGAGCTGGGCTCAGACGCCCAGCGCCGCGATGCCTGCCTTGGCGATCAGGACATCCTCGGTCGACTTCACGCCCGACACGCCGACGGCGCCGATCACGTGGCCATCCACGATGACGGGCACGCCGCCCTCGAGCATGCCCTCGATGGCCGGAGCGCTCAGGAAGGAGATGCGGCCGTTGTTGATCAGGTCTTCATAGATCTTCGATTCGCGGCGGCCCAGCGCGGCGGTGTGCGCCTTGGCCGGGGAAATATGCGAGGAGATCGGCGGCGCGCCATCCAGGCGCTGCAGCCACAGCAGGTGGCCGCCGTCGTCGACGATGGAAATGGTCACCGCCCAGTTGTTGCGCAGGGCTTCCGCTTCGGCCGCGGCCGCGATGGTCTTGACGTCGGCGAGGGTCAGGTAAGGTTTGGTGTTCATGTGGGTCCTTGTTGTTATGGCTGCTGCTTGGCCTTGAGCTTGGCCTTGAGTTGCGACATGACGCTGGCCGCGGCCTGCTCGCCCGCCAGGATGGCGAGGTTGCGGCTGTTGAAGTCGGCCGAGCCCATGTTGCCGAGGGCCGGCGTGATGACGATGTCGGCTTCCTTCAGCTCGTAGTGGTTCAGGCGCTGGCCCATGATGCTGAAGGTCTGCATCAGGACGTCGAGCGAGCTGGCGGTGGCCGCGCCCTCGGTCTGGCTGGAGATGTTGACCGCGATGATGAAGTCGGCGCCCATCTCGCGCACGAAACGCACCGGCACCGGCGCCACCAGGCCGCCGTCGACGTAGGTCTTGCCGCCGATGCTCACCGGCTGGAACACGCTCGGCACGGCGCTCGAGGCGCGCACCGCCATGCCGGTATTGCCGCGATTGAACAGGATCGGCTGGCCGGACTTGAGGTCGGTCGCCACGGCGCCGAAGCGGATCTTCAGCTTCTCCATCGGCACGTTGCTCACCGCCTTGTTCACGTAGCTCTGCAGCGCTTCGCCCTTCAGGACGCCCGAGGAGCGGTTGAAGAACGGCAGGGCCCAGTCGGAGATCGTCGCCTCGTCCATCTGGAGGGCGGTCTTCTGCAGCGCGAAGCCGTTCAGGCCGGAGGCGTAGAGTGCGCCGACCACCGAGCCGGCCGAGGTGCCGACCACGATCTCGGGCACGATGCCCTGGGCTTCGAGGGCCTTGATGACGCCGATGTGGGCGAAGCCGCGTGCGGCGCCGCCGCCGAGGGCGAGGCCGATCTTGATCTTCTTGGGAGGCAGCGGCGCCGCCTGGGCGACCGGCGCTGCGGGCGCGGTCGGTGGCGTGGTCGGAGTGCTGCCGCAAGCGGCGAGCAGCAATGCGGCGCAGGCGATGAGGGAAGTACGACGAGAGAACATAAACGGTGCCGAAAAGAACGAGGCCAGATTGTACCCCGACCAGTCCCCAAGGGCACGCCCCCACTCCCCTTCCCCAACAATGAGGGTCAGAGTCGAATTGCTGGGAAATTCTCAAATATTTCCTGCAATTCGACTCTGACCCCATTTGCCAGATAGATCTAGCCCCCACGACAAATTGGGGTCAGAGTCGAATTGTTTGGCAACTTTGGAAAATTTCCCAACAATTCGACTCTGACCCTAATTAGTTTTTGCCTGCTTCATAGGCAGTTGTGCAAGTGGGCAATGGATTGGGCGGCTGCGCAGCCGTGTGCAAGCTCTGGGTGCCGGACTCGAGCAGCAAGCCTGCCGAAAAACGCAGCCTTCACAATGAGGGTCAGAGTCGACTTGTTGGGAAAT
The DNA here is from genome assembly GCF_018119385.1 of Massilia sp. AB1. Taxonomy (NCBI): domain Bacteria; kingdom Pseudomonadati; phylum Pseudomonadota; class Betaproteobacteria; order Burkholderiales; family Oxalobacteraceae; genus Massilia; species Massilia sp. AB1. The sequence continues at coordinate 19,065 of NZ_JAGKSG010000023.1, forward strand.
TTAACAATCTTTCCCGATAATTCGACTCTGACCCTAATTAAGGGTGTTAGCCAGGGAGCGTGGTATTGGGGAGCGCGGCGGTGAAGGTGCTGCCTCGTCCCGGCTCCGAGGCGATCGACAAGCGCCCACCGTGGCGCAGCAGGACATGCTTGACGATGGCCAGCCCCAGGCCGGTGCCCTGGGTATCGCGCGAGCGGCTCTTGTCGACACGGTAGAAGCGCTCGGTCAGGCGCGGGATGTGCGAAGGCTCGATCCCGATGCCGCAATCGGTCACCTGGAAGCGAAGGTCGTCCTCGCCGCGCATCCAGCGCAGGCGGATCGTGCCGCCGCCCGGCGAGTAGCGCACCGCGTTCGAGGCCAGGTTGGCGAAGGCGCTGCGCAGCTCTTCCGGGCTGCCCATCACGTCGGGGCCGTCCACCCTCACCTCGATCTCGTGCCGGCCATTCGACAAGGCGCGCGCCTCCTCCGCCACCGATTCGACCATCGCCTTCATGTCGACGCGCTCGCGCCGCAGCGGGAATTCGTCGGATTCCAGGCGCGACAGGGTCAGCATGTCCTGGATCAGGCGCTGCATGCGCTGGGCCTGCTCGGTCATCAGCTTCAGGTGCGTGGTGCGCGTGGCCACGTCCAGGCCGGGGTCGGACATCGCGATCTCGAGGAAACCGACGATCACCGTCAGCGGCGTGCGCAGCTCGTGCGAGGCGTTGGCGATGAAGTCGCGCCGCATCGCTTCGATGCGCTCGGTGTCGGTGGCGTCGTGCGTCACCAGGATCTGGCGCCGGTTTTCGAAGGGGATGATGCGGCATTCGAGCTTGCGGCCGCGGAAGGACAAGGTCAACGGCTGCTCGTAGCGGCCCAGGACGATGTAGTCGATGAAGTCCGGATGGCGCACCAGGTTGGTTACGCGCAGGCCCTTGTCGCGCTCCATGGTCAGGCCCAGGTGGCGCTCGGCGGCGCCGTTGCACCATTCGAGGAACAGGACGTCGTCCATGATCGCCACGCCTTCCGGCAGCAGCTGCATGGCCTGGCGGAAGCGCGCCAGCCATTCCGAGAGTTCGGCCTGGTTGCGCTCGTCCTCGCGGCGCAGGCGGTACAGGCGGGCGAAGACGTCGGTCCAGGCGCCCCAGCCGTCAGGGAGGCGGGAGCTGTGGGGTTCGTTCAGCCACTCGCCCAGCTCGTACAGGTAGGAGAGCTGGACGAAGAATGCGACCACGACGCCGGCCAGCGCCACGGCCAGGCCGGGGACGGGGCCAAACCACCACCAGCACATGCCGGCGGCGGCGAATACGAGGCTGAGGCGCAGGAGCGCCGGGACCCAGAACAGGATTTTGGGGTTCATCGCGGGGTTCGGAAAATCGTTATTGTGGGCGATGTTGAGGGGTTGTGTTGCAAGGGACGATGCGGCGATCACGCAAACTTGGGTCCCGGCCTTCGCCGGGATGACGTGCGTAAGCTGCGTGCCACCCCATTTGCCGTCAGCTCGCTACGTTGGAACGTCGTTCCGGCGAAGGCCGGAACCTTAGTTCTATGAGCAGATTGCGCACCCCGCCTTGCAGCACCTTATTTCTCGGACAGCATATATCCAACACTGCGTACCGTACGAATCAAGCCATCCGCACTCTTCAAGGCCTTGCGCAGCCGCAGCACATGCACGTCCACCGTCCGCTCCTCGATCACCGCATGGTCCCCCCACACCTTGTCGAGCAGCTGCGCGCGCGAAAACACGCGCTCGCGGTGCGCCATCAGGAACTTGAGCAGCTTGTACTCCGCATTCCCGATCTCGATCTGCTGCCCCTCCACCACCACCGTGCAGCTGTTCGGATCCAGGGTCACGGCGCCGGCGCGCAGCGGCGCCTCGGCCAGGTGCGGGCTCTTGCGGCGAAGCAGCGCGCGCGAACGGGCCAGCAGTTCGCGTGGCGAGAACGGCTTGGTGACGTAATCGTCGGCGCCGTTGTTCAGCCCCGCGATCTTGTCCTCTTCCATGCTCTTGGCGGTCAGCATGATGACCGGGATGTCCTGGAAGTCGCGGTCCGCGCGCAGCCGCGCCAGCAGGCGCAGGCCGCTCTGGTCGGGCAGCATCCAGTCCAGCAGCACCAGGTCCGGCTTGCCGCGGCTGATGCTTTCCCAGGCCCCCTGCGCCGTGTCGGCGCTGCGGATGTCCCAGCCCGCCTCGCGCAGCGAGTAGCTCACCAGCTCGACGATCGCGGGCTCGTCCTCCACCACCAGCACATTGGTATTGTCCGCCATCGTCACGCGCCCGGCTGCTCGAGCGCCGCCGGCTTGCTGTGGCGGATGTCGCGCCCTTCCACCACGTAGATCACGTACTCGGCGATATTCTTGGCATGGTCGCCGATGCGCTCGATGGCCTTGGCCACCCACAGCGTATCCAGCGCGTTCGAGATCGTGCGCGGGTCTTCCATCATGAAAGTCACCAGGGTGCGCATGATGGTGCGGAATTCATGGTCCACCACTTCGTCCGCCGCGATCAGCTGCAAGGCCTGCTTGCCGTCCAGGCGGGCGAAGGCGTCGAGCGCGTCGTGCAGCAGGTCGCAAGTGGCCTTGGAGATGGTGCGGATCATGTCGTAGTGGTTGAAGGACGATGGGCCGCGCTCGTGCAGGCCCTTGGCGATGCGCGCCACCTTGGTCGCCTCGTCGCCGATGCGCTCCAGGTCGGTGATCACCTTGATGGTCGCCATCACGGTGCGCAGGTCGTTGGCGGTCGGCTGGCGGCGCACGATCAGGTGGCTGCAGGCGTCGTCCAGCGAGACTTCCAGCTGGTTGACGGCCTGGTCCTCGGCGATCACGCGCTCGGCGCGCTCGGTGTCGCCGACGCGGAAGCACTCCAGCGCCGCGTCGAACTGGGTTTCCACCATGCCGCCCATCAGCAGGACCTTGGAACGAATCGCCTCCAGCTCCTGGTCGTACTGCTTGGATGAATGCTCGCCTGTCATTACAACTCTCCGTCAGTGTTCGTATTGTTCAGTAAAAGCGCCGGCCGATCAACCGAAGCGGCCGGTGATGTAGTCTTGCGTTTCCTTGCGCGCCGGGTTCATGAACAGCTGGTCGGTCTCGCCGAACTCCACCAGCTCGCCCAGGTACATGTAGGCAGTGTAATCGGAACAGCGCGCGGCCTGCTGCATGTTGTGGGTCACGATGGCGATCGTGTAGTCCTGCTTGAGCTCGCTGATCAGTTCCTCGATCTTGGCGGTCGAAATCGGGTCCAGCGCCGAGGTCGGCTCGTCGAGCAGCAGCACGTCCGGCTTGACCGCCACGCCGCGCGCGATGCACAGGCGCTGCTGCTGGCCGCCCGACAGCGACAGGCCGCTCTTGCTCAGCTTGTCCTTGGCTTCTTCCCACAGGGCCGCCTTCTTCAGCGCCCACTCGACGCGCTCGTCCATCTCGCCCTTGGACAGGTTCTCGTACAGGCGCACGCCGAAGGCGATGTTGTCGTAGATCGACATCGGGAACGGGGTCGGCTTCTGGAACACCATGCCGACCTTGGCGCGCAGCATGTTGACGTCGACACCCGGCTCCAGGACGTTGCGGCCGCGGTAGAGGATCGAACCTTCGGCGCGCTGGCCCGGGTACAGGTCGTACATGCGGTTCAGGGTGCGCAGCAGGGTCGACTTGCCGCAGCCCGAGGGGCCGATGAAGGCCGTCACCTGCTTGTCGTGGATGTCCAGGCTGACGTTCTTGAGGCTCTGCGTCTTCCCGTAGAAGAAGTCCAGGCCGGAGATCTCGATCGTCTTGGTCTTGGCGGAGGCCGGGGCCGAAGTGGGCATAGGTTGGGTCATCACAAATGTCAGGATAGATTAACGCGGGGTCTTCTGGCTGAACAGGGTCCGGGACAGGATGTTCAGCAGCAGCACGGTAAAGGTCACCAGCAGCGCGCCGCCCCAGGCCAGCGAGCGCCAGTCGTCGTAGGGGCTCATGGCGAACTGGAAGATCACCACCGGCAGGTTGGCCATCGGGGCGTTCATGTCGGTGCTGTAGAACTGGTTGTTCAGGGCGGTGAACAGCAGCGGCGCGGTCTCGCCCGAGATGCGGGCCAGGGCCAGCAGCACGCCGGTCACGACGCCGGCCTTGACGGCGCGCAGGCGCACGGTCATGGCCACTTTCCAGTGCGGCGCGCCGAGGGCGTAGGCGGCTTCGAGCAGCGAGTTCGGCACCAGGCGCAGCATGTTGTCGGTGGTGCGCACCACCACCGGCACCGCGATCAGCGACAGCGCGATGGTACCGGCATAGCCCGAGAAGTGCTGCACGTTGGCAACGTAGATCGCATACACGAACAGGCCGATCACGATCGACGGCGCCGACAGCATGATGTCGGTGACGAAGCGGGTCACGCTGGCGAACTTGTTGTTGTCGCCGTACTCGGCCAGGTAGATGCCGGCCAGGATGCCGATCGGGGTCGAGACCAGGGTCGACAGGCCGACCATCATCAGGCTGCCCATGATGGCGTTGCGCAGGCCGCCGCCTTCGCTGCCCGGGGCCGGCGTATCGGCCGTGAACAGCAGGCTGGAGACGGCGCCGAAGCCGTTGATCAGGAGCGTGGCCAGGATCCAGAACAGGAAGCCGAGGCCGATCGCCATGGCGATCACGGACAGGACGATGCCGACGCGGTGCGCCAGCAGGCGCTTGCGGTAGACGGGGTTCTTGGCGATGGTTTGCATTATTTAGCGCCTTCCTTGCGCGACATACCGACCAGCATCAGCTTGGCAGCCGACAGGACGATGAAGGTGATCGCGAACAGGATCAGTGCCAGGGCGAACAGCGAGGACGAGTGCAAGGTGCTTGCCGCCTCGGCGAATTCGTTGGCCAGGGTCGAGGAAATCGAGTTACCGGCCGCGAACAGCGACCAGGACAGGTCGTGGGCATTGCCGATCACGAAGGTGACAGCCATGGTCTCGCCGAGGGCGCGCCCCAGGCCCAGCATGACGCCGCCGACCACCCCGTTGCGGGTGTAAGGCAGCACCACCTTGCGCACCACTTCCCACTTGGTGCAGCCCAGGCCGTAGGCCGATTCCTTGAGCACGGTCGGGACGATCTCGAACACGTCGCGCATCACCGAGGAGATGAAGGGAATGATCATCACGGCCAGGATGATGCCGGCGGTCAGGATGCCGATGCCCATGGTCGGGCCCTGGAACAGCTGGCCGATCACCGGCACCTGGCCGATGGTTTCCTTCAGCAGCGGTTGCACGTGGTCGGCGAACAGCGGCGCGAACACGAACAGGCCCCACATGCCGTAGATGATCGAAGGCACGCCGGCCAGCAGCTCGACCGCGGTGCCCATCGGGCGGCGCAGCCATGCCGGGCAGATCTCGGTCAGGAACAGGGCGATGCCGAAGCTGATCGGGAAGGCGATCGCCAGCGCGATGAAGGAGGTGGCCAGGGTGCCCCAGATCGCGATCAGGGCGCCGAACTGGTCGCCCACCGGATCCCACTCGACGCGGGTGACGAAAGCGGCGCCGAATTCCTTGAAGGCCGGGGCCGCGCCGATCGCCAGCGAGACAATGATCCCGACCAGCACCAGCAGCACCGAGAACGCGAACAGCAGCGTGATTTTATGGAAGAAGAAGTCCTGGATGCGCTGCTTGCGCATGGTGCTGCGCAGCGCGGCCGCCTGGCGCGCCTCGGCTTCGCTGGACGCCTGATCAGGCAGGTCGCGCAGGACGGCTGGGGAGTGAACGCTCATATGTTTTTATCAATATTGCTGGTGAGCGAAAGGCCGGCTGGAAGGCCGGCCCCTGCGCTGCGAAGATGATTACCAGAGCGCCTTGCCGGCCGCGTCCTTGACGTTGGCACGCCAGGCGTCCTGCACCAGCTTGGTGACGGCGTCCGGCATCGGCACGTAGTCCAGCTCGGCCGCGGCGGCGTCGCCGTTCTTGTAGGCCCAGTCGAAGAACTTCAGCACTTCCTTGCCTTTGGCGGCGTCAGCCTGGGCCTTGTGCACCAGGATGTAGGAGGCGCCGGTGACGGGCCAGCTGGCCTTGCCCGGCTGGTTGGTCAGCACCACGGCGAAGCCCGGGGCCTTGGCCCAGTCGGCGCTGGCGGCGGCCGCGGCGAAGGCGGAGTCGTCAGGCTGGAGGAAAGCGCCGTCGGCGTTCTGCAGCTGGGTGTGCGACATGCGGTTCTTCTTGGCGTAGGCCCACTCGACGTAGCCGATGCCGCCCTTGATGCGCTGCACGTTGGCGGCCACGCCTTCGTTGCCCTTGCCGCCCACGCCCACCGCCCACTTGACGGTGGTGCCGGCGCCGACCTTGGCCTTCCATTCCGGATTGGTCTTGCTCAGGTAGTCGGTCCACAGGAAGGACGTGCCCGAGCTGTCGGCGCGGTGCACGACGGTGATGTCGTCGCCAGGGAGCTTGACGCCCGGGTTCAGCGCGGCGATCTGCGGCGCGTTCCACTTGGTGATCTTGCCCAGGAAGATATCGCCGACGACGGCGCCGGTGAGCTTGAGCTGGCCCGGGGCGACGCCCGGCAGGTTCACGACCGGCACCACGCCGCCCATCACGGCCGGGAACTGGAACAGGCCGGCGGCGTTGAGTTCATTGGCCGGCAGCGGCATGTCCGAGGCGCCGAAGTCGACGGTCTTGGCCTTGATCTGCTTGATGCCGGCGCCCGAGCCGACCGACTGGTAGTTCAGGCCGTTACCGGAGGCGGCCTTGTACATGGTGGCCCATTTCGCGTAGATCGGGTACGGGAAAGTCGCGCCGGCGCCGGTGATGTTGGCGGCCTGGACGCTGGAAGCCAGCGAGGCGGCGGCAACGGCGATGGAAACGAACAGATGCTTCATGCGCATATCAGATCCTCTTGAAGTAAGGGGAAACCCCCGGTGAACTGCTGCGCAGTCTACCGGCCGAATATGACAACTTCATGACATCTTTCGCCAATGTGACACGAAGATGACAGCCGGGCAAGCGGCTGTTTCCCCTATGGAGGAGCGCTTGTCCAGCAAAAATTTCCCGCTGAAATATGACATGAACTGCGGCACCAATCCTTGTAATTCCTGCACACAGTGCTAAGCTGAAATCGGGTAATCCGCAGTTGCTTGATAAGGAGGGGATGCCGAAAGGTGTTCGGCTGTTATGTTTAATATACTGGTATTTGGTATTTTGTCCGGGCTCGTCGGTATCATAGCCCTCCAGGCTATCGAAGCAGCACGCAGCGGCTCGGACGGCCTGTACGACCACTATCACGAATAAAGCATAGTGGATCAGCCCGCTCAGCGGGCTGCAAACGACAACGGCGAGGCCTCAGGCGCTCGCCGTTGGTCGTTTCAGGGAGATGGGCTCAGCGCATGAAGCGCGCCAGCGAGGTCATCGCCGCCAGTTCCAGATTCAGGAACTGGAAGCCAACCTTGAATTCGTTATTGCTGATAATGCAATACATCACCTTGGCGCGGGCGCTGATGGTAACGAACTTGCCGTCCACCAGGATGTCGAAACTCACCTGTCCCGTCTGCCCGACGAGCAGCGGATTCGGCACGCCGACGCTGACGCCATTGCCCCCCACGTCCGAGGTGCGCCCCAGGATGGGCGCATCGCCTTCCATGGCAACCATGGCCTTGGTTTTCAGGACCTTGCGGGCGGATTTCCTTTGATCTCCAAACATACTGTTCCGGAAGAGATGAGCCAGGCAGCATTATAGGAAAAAACGGACGAGCATGAAGCCGGTCAGTCCAGTTCCCGCAATTTCGTGAACGCTTCGTCGATGCGCTCGACGGCCACGATCGTCATGCCTTCCACCTTCTGCTTGGGCGCGTTGGCCTTGGGGATGACGGCCACCGAAAAGCCCAGCTTGGCCGCCTCGCGCAGGCGCTCCTGCCCGCGCGGCGCCGGGCGGATCTCGCCGGCCAGGCCGACTTCGCCGAATACCACCAGGCCGCGCGGCAGCGGCTTGTTGCGCATCGACGAGTTAATCGCCAGCAGCACGGCCAGGTCGGCCGCCGGCTCGGTGATCTTGACCCCGCCCACCGCGTTGATGAACACGTCCTGGTCGAAGGCGGCGATGCCGGCATGGCGGTGCAGCACCGCCAGCAGCATCGCCAGGCGGTTCTGTTCCAGGCCCACCGACAGGCGGCGCGCATTCGGCAGGTGGCTGGCGTCGACCAGGGCCTGGATCTCGACCAGCAGCGGGCGCGTGCCCTCCTGGGTTACCATCACGCAAGAGCCCGGCACCTGGCTGTCGTGCTGCGACAGGAACAGCGCCGAGGGGTTCGAGACGCCCTTCAGGCCCTTCTCGGTCATCGCGAACACGCCCAGCTCGTTGACGGCGCCGAAGCGGTTCTTGATCGCCCGCACCAGGCGGAAGCTGGACTGGGTGTCGCCTTCGAAGTACAGCACGGTGTCGACGATGTGCTCAAGCACGCGCGGGCCGGCCAGCGCGCCCTCTTTCGTGACGTGGCCCACCAGGATGATGGTGATGCCGGTCTGCTTGGCCACGCGGGTAAGCTGGGCCGCGCATTCGCGCACCTGGGCCACCGAACCCGGCGCCGAGGTCAGCGCGTCGGAGTACAGCGTCTGGATCGAGTCGATCACCGCCACTTCCGGCTTGAGGTCGGCCAGGGTGCCGAGGATCTTCTCGAGCTGGATCTCGGCCTGCAATTTGAGGTCCTTGGCGTCGACCGCCAGGCGGCGCGCGCGCAGCGCGATCTGGGCGCCGGATTCCTCGCCGCTCACATATAAAGTGTTGCGGGTCGCGGCCAGGTTCGACAGCGCCTGCAGCAGCAGGGTCGACTTGCCGATGCCGGGATCGCCGCCGATCAGCACCACGCCGCCGGCCACCAGGCCGCCGCCCAGCACGCGGTCGAATTCCTCGATGCCGGTCCCGAAGCGCGGCACGTCGATCGCCTCGATATCCGCGAGGGACAGCACCGGCGCGGTCTGCGCCAGGGATTTATGCTGGGTCTGCGACATGCGGTTCAGGCCGGGGCCTTCCACCACCGTCTCGACCATCGTGTTCCAGGCCTTGCAATCGCCGCACTGGCCGGTCCAGCGGCTGGCGATCGCGCCGCACTCGCTGCAGGTGTAATTCGTCTTTGCCTTAGCCATCTGTTCCCATTCTTCCTTCAGTGACGCGCACGCGCTGCGCCAGGGCGCACATCAGCTCGTAGCCGATGGTGCCGGCGGCCTGCGCCACCTCGTCGATCGGCAGCCCGTCGCCCCACAGGGTGACCTTGCTGCCCACGCGCGCATTGGCGATGGGCGTCAGGTCGACCGTCATCATGTCCATCGACACCCGTCCCACCAGCGTGGTGCGCACGCCGTCCACCACTACCGGGGTGCCGTGCGGCGCATGGCGCGGGTAGCCGTCCGCGTAGCCGCAGGCGACCACGCCGATCGTCATGGCCTTCTCGGCCACGAAGCGGCTGCCGTAGCCCACCGTGTCGCCGGGCTGGAGCTGCTGGATGCCGATGATCTCCGAGCGCAGGGTCATGGTCGGGCGCAGCCCGTAGTCCTGGGCGCTGCGTCCGCCCGGCGTGCCGCCGTAGAGCATGATGCCTGGGCGGACCCAGTCGCTGGAGAGTTCGTCCGCCAGCTGGGGCTGGTGCAGCACCCCGCCAGAATTCGACAGGCTGCGCTCGCCCGGCAAGCCGTCCGCGCCTGCGCGGAAGCGCCGGACCTGCTCGCCGATGGCCAGCAGCGGATGCTCCAGTTCGTCCGCATTGGCGAAGTGGGTCATGTGGGTGATGTTGCGGATGCCGGGGATGGCGCGCAGGCGCTTGTAGGCCGCCGCATAATCCTCCGGGCGGAAGCCCAGGCGGTTCATCCCCGTGTTCATCTTCAGGTGGACGTCGATCGGGCGGTACAGCTGGGTGTACTCCAGCATCTTGATCTGCTCGATGCAGTGCACCGCACTATTAATATTGTGCTCGGCCAGCAGCGGCACGTCGGAGGCGTCGAAAATGCCCTCGAGAAGCAGGATCGGCTTGATCCAGCCGCTCTCGCGCAGGCGCACCGCGCTCTCGGTCTCGACCAGGGCCAGGCCGTCGGCCTGGGCGAAGCCGCGCATGCCGCGTTCCAGGCCATGCCCGTAGGCGTTGGCCTTGACCACCGCCCACAGCTTGGCCAGCGGCGCGCAGCTGCGCGCACGGTTCAGGTTGTGCTGCATGGAGTCGAGGTGGATGGTGGCGCAAAGCGGACGTGGCATGGTGAAAATGGTGTCTTCGCGAAAGGGTCTATTTTACCTTAGCCCAGGCTGAGCCGTGCGCCAGCCAACTTTTGTTTCTTTGGAACGGAGACCTTTCATGGTATAAAGCAACTCGGACAAGATTTTATACTTTTCGAATGAACCGTGGTTTTTATACCATCATGGCGGCGCAGTTTTTCTCGTCGCTGGCAGACAATGCGCTTTTGTTTGTTGCTATCAGTCTGCTGACGTCGATGAACGCCCCGGCTTCGCTGACCCCGCTGCTGAAGCTGTCATTCGTTCTGTTCTATGTGCTGCTGGCCGCCTTCGTGGGCGCGTTCGCCGATTCGCTGCCCAAGGGCCGCGTGATGTTCATCGCGAACCTGATCAAGATCGCCGGCTGCGCGCTGATGTTCTTCACCGTCCATCCGCTGCTCGCCTATGCCGTCGTCGGCTTCGGCGCGGCCGTGTATTCCCCCGCCAAGTACGGGATCCTGACCGAACTCCTGCCGCCTGAAAAGCTCGTACCGGCCAACGGCTGGATCGAGGGCCTGACCGTGATGTCCATCATCCTCGGCACCGTCCTCGGCGGCACCCTGGTGAGCGAACGCGGCGGCGCCTTCCTGCTCGGCTTCGACCTGCCGGGCATGGCCACCGGGATCGATACGGGCGCCGAAGCCGCGATGGCGGTCGTGGTCGGCATCTATGTGCTGGCCGCCCTGTTCAACCTGCGCATTCCGGACACCGGCGCCCGCTACGAGCACCAGGAACGCAATCCGGCCAAGCTGATCGTCGATTTCGCCAACTGCTCGGCCACCCTGTGGCGCGACAAGCTGGGCCAGATCTCGCTGGCCGTGACCACCCTGTTCTGGGGCGCCGGCGCGACCCTGCAATTCATCGTGCTGAAGTGGGCCGAGCGTTCGCTGCACATGCCGCTGGATAAAGCGACCAACCTGATCGGCGTGGTGGCCATTGGCGTCGCCCTGGGCGCCGTGATGGCGGCGCGCATGATCCCGCTGCGCAAATCGCTGACCGTGATCCCGCTCGGGATCATCATGGGCCTGGTCGTGACCAGCATGATCTTCGTGACCTCGGTGAACCTGGCCTACCCACTGCTGGCCCTGATCGGTTTCCTGTCGGGCTTCTTCGTGGTGCCAATGAACGCGCTGCTGCAGCACCGCGGCCACGTCCTGATGAGCGCGGGCCACTCGATCGCGGTGCAGAACTTCAACGAGAACCTGTCGATCCTGACCATGCTCGCGGCCTACGCGATCATGATCACCCTGAACCTGGACCTGGACGTCATCATCGTGGTGTTCGGCCTGTCGGTGGCGGGCATCATGTTCCTGATCCAGCGCCGCCATGCGCTCAACCAGCGCGAGCACGATTCGCTCGGGCTGATTGGCGAGGGCAAGCACTAAGTTCACCCACTCGCGACGGGACACCCCATGACCAAACGTTTCGCTTTGCTCTTCGCCGCGATGTTCCTGGCTTGTACCGGCAATGCTGCCGATGTGAAGAACGCCAATCCTCAGGGAGAACGTGCCCCGGCGACGAATTTCGCGTCCGCGACGGCATGGAAGTGGATGTACTTCGTCGCCGTCACTAACAAGAAGCCCAGCGACATCGACCTGTCGCAGGAGCTGATGAGCGGCCTGCTGTCTTCGGTCAATGCCCGCTCCGCGATTTATACGGGCGCGGCGATCGAACCTCAGTATCTCATCAATGCCAAAGGCACCACGGCGTGGATCGCCATGTTCGCATCGATTGCGATGACCAACAAGAGTCTGCTGACGTCCCTGGGCAAGGGTCCAGGATACGCGTGGGTCGCTCCCGCATGGATGAACCAGGCCTTCGGCAATCACGTCAACTGGCCCCAGAAGATGCTGCGCTCCCACGACCTGGAGCTGAAGGGCTACAAGATGGTGGCGATCCCGTTTGTGGTGCCCGACAATGGCGCCCCCTTGAAGAACATGCTGCAGTCGGCCAAGGCGCCGGACGGCAGCGTGGAAGTGTTCGGTTTCCACGAATTCGATGAAAGCAATCCTGAAGCCCTGCTCGTGGAGCATGAAAAGATCGCCGCCTTCATCAAAGGCGGCAGGTCCCTGAAGCGCTGATCGGCCTAGCGCGTCCTACCCGACCGGCTTCACCATCCTCACTTCGCTGGCGCGCTCGCGCCAGTCGTTGGGCACGATGAACCCGCGCTCGACCTCCTCGATGCAGCCGGGACGCTGGCGCACCACCGACACCAGCACCGGCTTGCTGGCGTTCTCGAACTGGTAGGACAGCTCCTGGAACAGCTGGCCGCGGCTCAGCATCCACACCGCCGACGCGGCGCGGAACGGCGCGAGCCATTGCAGTCGCGGCAGGATCAGGAAGTCGTCGCCTTCGATCTCGTCGAGTTCATCGAGTGCGCACCAGAAACCGCGGCAATGGCCGGCCGCGATGCCTTGCATCAGCGGCCAGCTCCCGCGCGGATAGAACAGCCAGCCCTTGACCAGCGCGCGCGCCTGCGTCACGGGGCGCGGCAGCACTTCCTGCGCGGCCGGGTGCGCGCCCAGGGTCAGCTGGCGGTCGAACACCTTGCGCATCTTCTTGCCCAGGCTGTCGGCCAGGTTGGGGCCGACCAGGGCGTCGAATTCCTGGCCGCCGTCCCCGTCCAGCAGGTAGAACTTGGTGGCGAACTCGATGTGCTCGACCGCGTCCGGGCCGGCGTCCAGCAGGAAGTCGAATTCACCGATGGTGTCGTTGCGGCTGGCCCGCACCTGCAGGCCATGCGCCACCAGCCGGCCCTGCTGCTCGAAGTAGAAGGCCATCAGCTTTTCGGCATACAGGCCAAGACGGGTGTACATTTTCGCGCCAAGGGCGGCGTCGAGCTCCGAAGGGTCGTGGTCGACCCGCGCCAGCCAGGCCGCGACTTCGGGCGCCACCGGGCCGAGGGTGGCGACACGCCCAATCCAGGCCGGATCGTGAATGTCGAGCAGGTCGGGCGCGTCGAGCAGCCAGGCAAGCGCCCGGACCCGGGCGCGCCGCAGGTGGCCCCAGCGGCGATGGAAGGATTCCTGGTAGCTCTCAGCGGCCGCCGGCATCGAGCGCCCTCGCCCGGCACAAATCGGCCCATGCGAGCGCCTTGTCCTGGCCGCGCCGCAGCAGTTCGCCCGGATGCAGGGTCGCCACCAGCGGAACCTCACCCAACCGGTGCACGGCGCCGCGCGCGCCCGCCAGCGGTTCGCTCAGCGGACGGCCGAGCAGGCCGTTGGCCGCGACCTGGCCCAGGGTGAGCACGGTCGATGCGCCGCTCAATGCGAGTTCGCGCTCCAGGTAGGGGCGGCAGGCTTCCACTTCCTCAAGCGTCGGCGCGCGGTCGCCGCCCTTGGGGCTGACCGGGCGGCACTTCACCAGCGGCGTGACATAGGCATCGCGCTCGCGCGACAGGCCGACGGCGTGCAGCATGTTCTCCAGCAGCTTGCCGGCATCGCCGCTGACCGGCTGGCCAGCCTGCTCGTCCTGGGCGCCCGGCGTGCCGGCCACCACCATCCAGCGCGCCTGGCGCGGGCCGGAACCGAACATCGGCTTGCGGCCTTCGCTGCAGGCGCCGCAGCGGCGGCAGTTGGCCACCGCCAGGCGCAGCGCGGCCCAGTCCATGCGGGCGATGTCGGTGACCGTTTCTTCCGGCACCGCGGCATCGTCCCACGCCGCTTCGAATGCGTCTCCGGCGGGGGCAGGCGCCGGTTTGGCGACCGGCGCGGGCGCAGCTTCGGCGGGCGTTTCTGCCGGTGTCTCGGCAGGCGGTTCCGCCAGCTCGGCCACGACCGACGCCTCTTCCGCTTCCGGCACGTCAACAGCCTCGGGCGCGCTGCGCAGCTGCCACAGCGGGCCGATTCCCATCTCCGTCAGGAATACGGCGTCGCGTTCGCTGATCTTCTTCATAACTCGAGCCTCATCACGATGGCATCCTCGCGTCCGCCCGGTCCGGCGGGATAATAGCCCTTGCGGCGGCCGATTTCGGCGTAGCCGTGGCGGCGGTAGACCTCCAGCGCGCGTTCGTTGGACGGGCGCACTTCCAGCAGCACCGAGGCCATGCCCTGGTCGCGGGCGCGCGCGGCGATCCGGTCCAGCAGGTGGCGGCCCAGTCCCTGGCGCTGGCGGGCGCCGGACACCGCCACATCGAGCAGGTGGGCTTCATCGACCGCGTACATCAATAAATAGTAGCCGGCCAGCGCGCCCGCCGGGTCGCGCACGGTCCAGGCGTCGTAGCCGCTGCTGAGCGACTCGGCGAAGTTGGCGCGGCTCCAGGGATAGGGAAAAACGCTCTGCTCGAGCGCCCACACCTCGTCCACGTCACCGGCCGTCATCGGCGCATAGGCCAATTGGGAAAATGCTGGCATCCCGGTCATTTGTCGTTCCCGGCGGCCTTGGCGGCGTTGATGGCCTGGCGCTCGGCGCTGGTATAGGCCACCTTGTTGCGCAGGTAGAGCGGCTGGGCCTGGGCGGCGGGCACGCCCTGCCCGCTCGCCAGCGCGCCGGGGGCCAGCACGGCCAGTTCCCGGGCATGCGGCACGATGTCCGCCAGCGCACCGGCCGCATAGGGCTGGTCCGCGAAGGCCTCGGGATAGGCCGAGAATCCGTTGCCGCAGGCTTGCAGTCCCGCGGCCGCCACCGGCGCCACGTCCTGCGGCGCGCTCAGCGCGGGCGCGGCGACTTCGCGCCAGGCGCCGTTTTCATGACGGTACTGCGCCCAGTACACCTCGCCCATGCGCGCATCCAGCACGGCCAGCACCTCGTGCGCGCCGCTGCGGGCGCGGCAGGCCTCGGCCATCGCTTCCAGGGTTACCATGGGCAGCACCGGCAGGCCGGCGCCATAGGCGAGGCCCTGGGCCACGCCGCAGGCGGTGCGCACGCCGGTGAAGGAGCCGGGACCGGCGCCGAAGGCGACCGCATCGAGCTGCGCCAGCGCGAGGCCGGATTCCTGCAGGAGTTCCTGGACCATCGGCAGGACCGATTGCGAATGGGTGCGCACGCCCGAGGAGGCGCGCACGAACACGTTGTCCCCGGCCAGCAGGGCGCAAGAGGCGAGCTCGGACGAGGTTTCGATAGCGAGGATGTTAGGCATGCCGTATTTTAACCGCTCGGCCGCGCGGCAACCATGGCGGGGCCGGTCCGCGGCGCGATTGCGACGCACTTGCGACGCACCCGCCGACTCGCGTTAGAATGCCGCTCATGCATAGCCTGACCCTCGATTCCACCACCCGCGACACCATCGCCGCCGCCCTCGACGGCGACGGCTGGACGGTCGCCTGCCTGTGCGCGGCCTGGTGCGGCACCTGCTCGTCCTACCGCGCCACCTTCGAGCAGGTGGCCGCGCGCCACCCCGACAAGCATTTCGTCTGGATCGACATCGAAGACCAGGCCGACCTGGTCGGCGACCTGGACGTGGAAAACTTCCCCACCCTGCTGCTCCAGCACGGCGATACGGTGGCCTTCTTCGGCACCATGCTGCCGGACGGCGCCGTGGCCGACCGCCTGGTGCAGGCGCAGGCGGAACTCAGCGATGACGAACTGGCAAGGCTGGCCCAGTCGAGCGAGGAGCGGCGCGGGTGGCAGCGGGACTGCAACCTGCGGAACTTGCTGACGTAGGGTGGGCGGCTCCCCCGCCCACGCGGTGATCGCTAACGGCTCCGATTCCAGGCTCGATGACCTAGCTGCCAACTATCACCGCGTGGACGGCAGAGCCGTCCACCCTACGCCAGCCGTAGCGGCAAACTTCTCAGCCGCTGCCCCGTCAGCTTGAACAGCGCCGCCGCCACGGCCGGCGCCACCGGCGGCACGGCCGGTTCGCCCACGCCTTCCGGATGCGCCGCGCTCGGCATGATGATGGTCTCGACATGCGGCGCCCGGTCCATCCGGACCACCGGGTAATCGCCGAAGTTCGACTGCTGCACGCGCCCGTCGCGCAGGGTGATTTCGCCGCCCAGCGCCGCCGACAGCCCGAACACCACCGCCGATTCCACCTGCTGGGCCACGATGTTCGGGTTGACCACGATCCCGCAGTCGATCGCGCACACCACGCGGTGCACGCGGATATCCTTGCCCTCGACCGACACCTCGGCCACCTGGGCCACCGTGGTGCCGAAAGAGCGGTGCAGCGCCACGCCATGCGCGCGGCCTGGCGCCGGCTCGCCGGCCTGCTTCACCGCCGCGTCCAGCACCGCGAGCGCGGCGGGTTGACCCGCCAGCAGCGCGCGCCGGTAAGCCACGCTGTCCTGGCGGGCTTCATGCGCCAGCTCCTCCAGGAAGCTCTCCTTGAAGAAGGCGTTGTGCGAATGCCCGACCGAGCGCCAGTAGCCGATCGGCACCGCGCTGTCGACGGTCACGTGCTCCACGCGCAGGTTCTCGATCGCATACTGCTGGTCGAATTCCCCCTCGGCCGTGGTCTTGTCCGGCCCCACGGCGGGCAAGCCCAGGTTGCGCGGGAAGTACTGGTGGCCGATGGCAGCGCTGGCCGACTTGTTGTTCCAGGCGACGATGTTCCCTTCGGCGTCGAGGTGGGCGCGGAAGCGCGCCAGCGCCGCCGGCCGATAGACGTCGTGGGTGGTGTCGTCCTCGCGGGTCCAGATCAGCTGCACCGGCTGGCCGCGCACGGCCGGGGCGGCGGCCACCGCCACCGCCTGGGCCACCATGTCCACTTCCAGGCGCCGGCCGAAGCCGCCGCCCAGCAGCATGACCTCGATTTGGACCTGCTCGCGCCCCACGCCGGCCACGCGCGCGGCCACGTCGACCGCGATGCTCGGCACCTGGGTCGAGGCCCACAGCCTGACCTTGCCGTCCGCCACCTGGGCGGTGCAGTTGATCGGCTCCATCGTGGCGTGCGCCAGGTAAGGCGCGCGGTACTCGGCATCGATGCGCCGGGCGGTCTTCACCTCCTGGGCGCCGCTGTCGTGGTACACGTAGCCGCTCTCCTCGTCGAGGGCGCGCGCCAGCTGCTCGAACACGCCCTCGCTCGACAGCGCGGCATGCTCGCCCTCGTGCCAGTTCACCGTCAGCGCATTCACCGCCTGGCGCGCCTGCCACCAGCTGGACGCCACCACGGCCACGCCGGCGCCAGCGCCGGTGCGCTCGCCCAGCGCCGACGAGAAATCGGTCACCGCGATCACGCCGGGCATGCCCTTGATCTGCGCGGCATCGAAACCGCCCACCTTGCCGCCCACCACGGGCGACATCTTGAGCGCCGCGTACACCATCCCGGGCGGGCGCGCGTCGATGCCGAAGCGCGCGCTGCCATCGGTCTTGATGCGGCTGTCCACGCGCGGCACCGGCTTGCCGATCAGGCGGAAGGCGCCCGGCTCCTTCAGGCGCACGTCTTCCGGATCGACCTCGGCGCCCAGCTCGGCCGCCCGCGCGGCAAGCGAGCCATAGCCGGCGCGGCGGCCGTCCGCATGGATCACGAAACCGTCTTCGGTGCGGCAGTCGGCCAGGTCCGCCTTCCATTGTGCGGCGGCGGCGCGCAGCAGCATGGCGCGCGCCACGGCGCCCGCTTCGCGCATCGGCGTCCAGGCGTCGCGCACGCTGCTTGATCCGCCGGTGAACATGATGCCCAGCTCGCGCCCGACCTTGGCCAGCAGCCAGTTCGCGCCCTGGCTAACGCCGCCCTCGTCGTCCGGATGGAAAGGCAGGTTCTCGCGCATCACGGCGACGTTGGCGAAGATCTTGTCGATCGGGGCCCTGGCCACGCGCACGGCGGCCAGCGGCACATCGAGCTCCTCGGCCAGCAGCATCGGCAGCGCGGTGTGCACGCCCTGCCCCATTTCGCTGCGCGGCACCACCACCGACACCGTGCCGTCCGGCGCGATCGCGACCCAGCCGTTGAGCGCCACCGCGCCATCGGTCACCGGCAGCGGATCGGCCGTGTGCAGGCGCTGGCGCGGGGGCTGCACGCCCCAGCCGACCAGCAGCGCGCCGGTCGCCAGCACGCCGCCGATCAAAAAGCGCCGGCGGCCGCGCCGCGCGGGTAAGGCCGGGTCAGTCTGCGGCGCCGGAGGCGGCACCAGCTTCAAATTCCTCATTGCGATCGTGTCCCCATCGTGCCAGCACCTCGTGCGCGGGTACCGGCTTGCTGTACAGGTAGCCCTGCGCCCGGTTGCAGCCGTGGCGCAGGAGGAAGGCGGCCTGCTCCTCGCGCTCCACGCCTTCGGCGATTACGGACAGGTTCAGGCTCTTGCCGAGCTGAATGATAGCAATTGCGATGGCTTCGTCGTTGGCGTCGGTCGAAATATCCTTGATGAATGAACGGTCGATCTTGAGCGTCTGCACCGGCATCTGCTTCAGGTAGGCCAGCGAAGAATAGCCGGTGCCGAAGTCGTCGATCGCCAGCCCCA
This sequence comes from Massilia sp. AB1, assembly GCF_018119385.1. Lineage (NCBI taxonomy): Bacteria > Pseudomonadati > Pseudomonadota > Betaproteobacteria > Burkholderiales > Oxalobacteraceae > Massilia > Massilia sp. AB1. The sequence continues at coordinate 37,574 of NZ_JAGKSG010000023.1, forward strand.
CGCCGACCGCATGCAGGTCGTTGATGAACTGGAGCGCGTCGCCGGTGTTCATGATCACCGACTCGGTCACTTCGAGCTGCAGGCGGGCGGCCTCCAGGCCGGTGTCGGCAAGCACGCCGGCCACGATGCCGGCCATGCCGCCGCGCTCGAACTGGCGCACCGACAGGTTGACCGCCATCTTGGGCACGCGCAGGCCTTTCGCATCCCAGGCCACCATCTGGCGGCAGGCTTCGGCCAGCACCCACTGCCCAAGGTGGGCGATGAAGCCGGTGTCCTCGGCCAGCGGGATGAAGCGGTCCGGGGTCACCAGGCCCAGTTCCGGGCTTTGCCAGCGCACCAGGGCCTCGACGCCGATCAGGCGGCCGCTGTCGATTTCCACCTGCGGCTGGTAAGTCAGGAAGATCTCGTTCTTGTCCACCGCGCGGCGCAGCAGGGCTTCCAGGCGCAGGCGCTCGACGCCCTCGCCGCTCATGGTCGGCGCGTAGAAGGCATAGCCGTTGCGCCCGCGCGCCTTGGCCTGGTACATGGCGACGTCGGCGTTACGGATCAGCATATTCAGGTCGGCGGCGTCCTGAGGGAACAGGCTGATGCCGACGCTGCCGGTGACGAACAGCTCGTAGCCCGAGACCGTGAACGAACGCTCGAACATGCGCATCAGCTTTTCCGCCACCTTGGCCGCGCCCAGCGCGCCGTCCACGCCTTCCAGCAGCACCAGGAACTCGTCGCCGCCCAGGCGCGCCAGGGTGTCGCCTTCGCGCAGGCAGCCGGCCAGCTGGCTCGCCACCTGCTTGAGCAGTTCGTCGCCCACATGGTGGCCGAGCGTGTCGTTGACGTTCTTGAAGCGGTCCAGGTCGATGAACAGCACCGCCAGCTGCTCGCCGTCGCGCGACGCGCGGGCCATGGCGTGCTGCAGGCGGTCGTGCACTAGCAGGCGGTTGGGCAGCGCGGTCAGCGGGTCGTGGTGGGCCAGGTGGTCGAGCTTTTCCTGCGATTCCTTGACCTTGGTGATATCGCTGAACACGCATACATAATGGGTCACCGCATCGTGGTCGTCGCGCACCGCGGACACCGTGAGCCATTCCAGGTAGACCTCGCCGTTCTTGCGCGTATCCCACAGTTCGCCGCGCCAGAAACCGGTCTCGGCCAGGTCGCGCCAAAGGTCGCGGCAGAACTGCTCGTCCCTGCAGGCGCCATGGGTCAGGTTCGAATGCCGCCCCAGGGCTTCCGCTTCGGTATACCCCGTAATCTGGGTAAAGGCGGGGTTGGTGGCGGCGATCCTGCCATCCACGTCGAGCACCATGACGCCGTCCGCGATGTGTTCCAGCACGGTGGCGGACAGGCGCAGCTTTTCCTCGGCCTGCTTGCGCTCGGTGATGTCGGCGAACACCCAGATGCTGCCCTCGTCCGGGCGCGCCGGATCGAGCGCGCAGCCGCTCACCAGGCACCAGAAGGTGCTGCCGTCGCGGCGCTGGAACTGGCGCTCCTCGCCATGGTCCGCGCCCTGGCGCATGGCTTCGTGGTGTTCGCTCAGGGCGCGCGCATAATCAGCCTCCCCGGCGAACAGCAGCGCCGTCGAACCGCCGGCCAGCTCGCCGTCGCCGTAGCCGAACAGCTCTTCGCAGCGGCGGTTGGCCGACACGATGCGGCGCTGGCGCACGAACAGCACGCCGAACATCACATTGTCCAGGATCGCGCCCTGCTCGGTCAGCAGGGCCTCGATGCGCATCTCGTTGTGCTTGCGCTCGCTGATATCGGAAATGATCCCGTCCACGCGGAACGCCTCGCCGTCCGGCCGCCCGAAAGGCTGGCCGTTTTCCAGCACCCAGCGCTCGATGCCGCCGGCATCGAGGATACGGTATTCGATCTCGTAGGCGCGGCCGGCGAGCACCGCATCCTTGACCAGCTGGCGGTGCATGCGCCGGTCCTCGGGATGGATGATGTCTTCCCAGTTGTCGGTGGTGGCCAGCATGAAGCGCTCGGCCGGATAGCCCGAAATGGCTTCGATGGCGTCGCTGACGAAATCGATCGGTCCGCCCGGACGCACGCGGAAAACCGCGCCCGGCACCTGGGTGACGATGGTGCGGAACTGTTCTTCGCGGCGGCCGATGTCGGCGAACAGGTCGCGGATCGCCATGCGCATGCGCTCCATCTGGTTGCCCAGGCGCCCCAGTTCGTCGCCGGCCGACAGCGCCAGCGGGGTCTCGAAGTCGCCGCGCGCGAGGCGGTCGGAAAACCCGGTCAGGGTGCGCAGCGGCGACAGCAGGCGGCGCTTGAGCAGCAGCGCGATCAGGAGCAGCGACACGCCCACCTGCAGCGCCAGCACCAGCGCGTAGTTGCGCTGCTTGGCGCTCAGCTCCTGCTGGCTGCGGTAATCGTCCATCTCGATGGCCACGCGGCCGATCTGCTGGCCGCGCACCACGATGCCGCGCTCGGCGCGGTAGAGGCGTCCGAGCGGATCGCCCTGGGCGTGCACGTCGATGAAGTCGGCGTCGGACAGGCCGCGCACCTCGACCCGCACCACCGCCGGGTCGCGCATGAAGGAATCGGCCAGCGAGCGCGCCGCCTCGACGTTCATGTCCCACAGCGATTCCTGCATGCCGAGGGCCAGCACCTCGGCCTTGCGCTCCACGGCTTCGTTGAGGGAGGCGATGGTCTCCTCGCGCTCCTTCACGCCGAGCAGCAGATAGCCGCCCACCGCGGCCGGCACCGCCAGGCTGGCGAACACCACCAGCAGCAGCGCCCCATACAGGGAACGGCCGTACAGCCGCATCAGGCGGGACGGCAAGGCGCGGAGATCGATGCGGGACTTGGACATGAGCGGGACATGGAACGTGGCGGCGCCGAAGAGCCGGGCGCCCGACGGACGCAGCGGTATTGCACTTGCAATGCCATTGTCAGATTATGCACAGAAGCTTGCCATGCGTCACTAAATATGCAGACGGCATGCACCTGCGGCCGCGCTGGTGTCTGCGCCGCGCGACAGGAATTGCTATGATTGAATTCTTTTCAAGGAGAGACGCATGAGCATGACCATGTATACGGCCACCGTGCCGGTGTTCCGCCAGATCCTCGGCGCTCTGGCCGATGTGCTGGAAAAGGCGGAACGGCACGCGCAGGACAACAAGATCGAGCCCGCCGCCCTGCTGCAGGCGCGCCTGTTCCCGAACATGTTCCCGCTGGTGCGCCAGGTGCAGATCGCCGCCGACTTTGCCAAGGGCACCACCGCGCGCCTGGCCGGGGTCGAGGTGCCGCGCTACGACGACAACGAACAGAGCTTCTCCGAACTGCAGCAGCGCATCACCAAGACCCTGGGCTTCGTCGACAGCGTGGCGCAGGCGGAAGTCGACGCGGGCGCCCAGCGCGCCATCACCCACGGCGCCGGCGAACGGGCGCGCCACTTCCCGAGCGGCGAAGCCTATGTGACCCGCTTCGCGCTGCCGAACTTCTTCTTCCACGTGACGACCGCCTACGCGATCCTGCGCCATAACGGGGTGCCGATCGGTAAAAAAGACTTTATCGGCGAGTACGAGTAATCAATCAGGTGTTGCGGCGCGGGTAGCCCTGGGACAGGATCCGCACCCACACCCTTTCCTTGTCCTCGGCGCTCATCGCGACCCAGTTCGCCACTTCGGCGACCGTGCGGCCGCAGCCGCGGCAGACTTCGTCGAAGGTGGTCGAGCAGACCGCCACGCAGGGCGTATCCGGACGCGCGGGCGCTCCGCCCGCCTGGTCAGCGCGCGGGGCCGACATCGAGCTTGTCCCAGCCTTCATGGCCGAGCTGTTCCATGGTGTCGATATTCTTCTCGAAGATCTCGGCGGCGTCCGGGAAGGCTTCCACGGCGCGCGCGATGCTGTCCTCGCGCAGCAGGTGCAGGATCGGATACGGCGCGCGGTTGGTGTAGTTCGCGATGTCGTTCACGTCGGTGTCGGCGAACTGGTACTGCGGGTGGAAGCTTGCCACCTGCAGCTCGCCCTCGAGCTGCATGTCCTCGACGGCGGCGTCGGCCACGTCCAGGAATTCGTTGTAATCCTCGAAATCGTTCAGCACGAAGGGATGGATCAGCAGGGTCGTGTCGACCTGCTCCGGATCGGTGTCCGACAGGTGCTGCAGCTCGTCCATCAGGGTCTCGAGCAGCGCCTCCGGGGTGGTGGCGTTCGAGACGACATAGCGCACCTGCTCCTTGACGTAGACCGATTTGGCGAAGGGGCACAGGTTCAGGCCGATGACGGCCCGCTCCAGCCAGCGGCGAGTCGCGGCGATGACGGCGTCATCGTCCACATTCAGGTTGGGGGTACTCATGATGGAATCTCGATAAGAAAAAGCATTCTGCGAAGACCGGATTGTACGCACTCTTTGCGCGGCCTCATAGGTTGACAGGCTGGCAAGGCTAAGGTTCCAACAAGGCTCAGGCCGGTGCACCGCTCCACCACCCAAGGGAAACATACCCCGCCGGGCATCCGGAAAATGCCGGCGTCCCAGCCCTTAATTAGCGGCAAAAAGTGTGATACTCCCGGCATCTTCAGTTTTCATGATGCCAACTTGCAAAAATGACTTGAGTAAAGTTTTTTGTAACCGAGGCCGATTATTTCTTGACTGGCTCAGCGCTTCATTCGTACACTGGCCCCTTGAACCATGTGATTAGTTCCTGAACGCAACACTGGACTCGCTATGCACGACACGACCCGCTCCACCCTCGCGCTGGCCGCGCTGGGCCTCCTGGCCGCAGCACCGCTGACCCACGCGATGGACACGCCGTCCGCTCCCGCCTCGCTGGCGGCAGCCGCCGCAAACGCCCGTCCGGCTCTGCCGCAGGCACTGGCCCCCGCCAAGACCGACTTCAAGGCCGACGAGTACCGCGAAACCGACCTGTGGGCGCGCATCCGCAGCGGCTACGCGATTCCGGACGTCGACAACACCCTGGTCAACCGCCACGCCCAGTGGTACAGCAGCCGCCCGGACTACCTGGCGCGCATCTCCGGCCGCGCCTCGCTCTACCTGTACCACGTGGTGCAGGAACTGGAAAAGCGCGGCATGCCGACCGAGCTGGCCCTGCTGCCGGTGATCGAATCCGCCTTCAATCCGCAGGCCCTGTCGACCGCCAACGCAGTCGGCATCTGGCAGTTCATGCCGGGCACCGGCAAGGACTACGACCTCAAGCAGAACATGTTCAAGGACGAGCGCCGCGGCGTGGTCGCCTCGACCGATGCGGCCCTGACCTACCTGCAGCGCCTGTACACCATGTTCGGCGACTGGCACCTGGCCCTGGCGGCGTATAACTGGGGCGAAGGCAATGTTCAGCGCGCCATCAAGAAGAACCAGGCGCTGGGCAAGCCGACCGATTTCGAAAGCCTGGCCGAGCTGATGCCGGCCGAGACCCGCAACTACGTGCCCAAGCTGCAGGCGGTGAAGAACATCGTCGCCGCCCCGAACCAGTTCAACGTGACCCTGCCGGCGATCGAGAACCAGCCCTACTTCACCGCGATCGACAAGACCAGCGACATCGACCTGGCCGTCGCCGCCCAGCTGGCCGAGATGTCGGTCGACGAATTCAAGGCCCTGAACCCGCAGTTCAAGAAGCCGGTCATCACCGGCGGCGAAAAGACCAAGATCCTGCTGCCGAAGGAAAACGCGGAGAAGTTCCACGTCAACCTGGCTTCGTTCGGCAAGGCGCTGTCGTCCTGGACCACCCACAAGATCACCAGCGCCAAGGAAAGCATCGCATCGCTGGCCTCGAAGTTCGGCACCACGCCGGAAGTGATCCGCCAGGCCAACAACATCCCGGACCGCACCCGCCTCAAGGCCGGTTCGACCATCCTGGTGCCGAAGACCTCGGCCATGGCCCACACCGACATCGCCGAGAACATCATCGACAACGCCGTGGTCGCTTTCGAGGCCGAGCGCAGCGCCGTCAAGCGCGCCAAGGCCGGCAAGGCCCAGCGCTTCAAGGCCAAGGCCGGCGTCTCCAGCACCAAGAAGTCGCGCAACACCAGCTCGACCCGCAAGCGCCGCTGATCCGGCAGCGCTTTCCAGTCGTTTCCGCAAGGCACAAGGTGCACACGGCTATGCCGTGTGCGTGCACGCTTTGCGAAACTCCTGTATAGTACGGTTTGTGCGCTGCAAAAATCCGCGACCATCGTCGCCGGCGACAGCCCACAGCAGCAGCACTTTTAGCAGCTACGCAAACCCAGGCGGCTCTTTCGAGCGCCTCCCATAAAGCCCTCCCGCCCTGCGTGTCGTTGTCAGACACCGTCCCGGCGCAAAGCTTTTGTGCCGAAATTTCTTTCATTCTGAGTCATTTCGTTTGTCGGTTCGCGTTGCTATTTTGCGTTCGCAGTGTTTGTGCCGCGAATGCGCATGAATTATCCGAAAGAGTAAAGAATACAATGAGTTTTGAAGCACTAGGCTTACACGCGTCCCTCGTCAAGGCAGTTACCGCTGCCGGCTACACCGCTCCGACCCCGGTGCAGGAGCAGGCGATCCCTGCCGGCATCGCCGGCCGCGACATGCTCGTCTCTTCGCAGACCGGCTCGGGCAAGACCGCGGCATTCATGCTGCCGGCCCTGCACCAGCTGGCCGGCATCGAGTCCGCCCCGATGAGCCGCACTCCTGCGCAAGAAGCGCAGTCGGCCCGAGCGCGCGGCGAGCGCGTCCGTTTTAAACCGGCCCAGCCGAAGATGCTGGTCCTGACCCCGACCCGCGAGCTGGCCCTGCAGGTCACCAACGCGACCGAGCAATACACCACCGACATGCGCCGCATCCGCGCCGTGTCGATCCTGGGCGGCATGCCGTATCCGAAGCAGATGCAGCTGTTGTCCAAGAATCCTGAGATCCTGGTCGCGACCCCGGGCCGCCTGATCGACCACATGGAGTCGGGCAAGATCGACTTCTCGGAACTGAAGATCCTGGTGCTGGACGAAGCCGACCGCATGCTGGACATGGGCTTCATCGAAGACATCGAGAAGATCGTCGAAGCCACCCCGTCGACCCGCCAGACCATGCTGTTCTCGGCGACCCTGGACGGCGTGGTGGGCAACATGGCGCGCCGCATCACCAACGATCCGCTGGTGATCCAGATCGCCAGCGCCACCAAGCGCCACGAGAACATCGTGCAGAAGGTGCACTTCGTCGACGACCTGTCGCACAAGAACCGCCTGCTCGACCACCTGCTGCGCGACGAGACGCTGGACCAGGCCGTGGTGTTCACCGCGACCAAGCGCGACGCCGACATGATCGCCGACCGCCTGAACATCGGCGGCTTCGCTGCCGCCGCCCTGCACGGCGACATGCACCAGGGCGCGCGCAACCGCACCCTGGACAGCCTGCGCCGCGGCAGCATCAAGGTGCTGGTGGCGACCGACGTCGCCGCTCGCGGCATCGACGTGCCTAACATCACCCACGTGGTGAACTACGACCTGCCGAAGTTCCCCGAGGACTACGTGCACCGTATCGGCCGTACCGGCCGCGCCGGCCGCAACGGCATCGCGATCTCGCTGGTGAACCACGCGGAGAACATGAACGTGCGCCGCATCGAGCGTTTCACCAAGCAGCCGATCCCGGTCGACGTGGTGGAAGGCTTCGAGCCGAAGCGCGCCACCCCGACCGCCCGTCCGGGCTGGAAGCCGGGCGACGGCCGCAACGGCAAGCCGGGCCAGCGCAGCTTCGGCAAGCCTTCGGGTCCGCGCCAGGGCGGCTACGAGCGTCCGCAGTACGACCGCGCGCCGCGTGAAGGACAGGCCGAGCGTCCGCAGTACGACCGCGCTCCGCGCACCGGCGGCTACGAGCGTCCGCAGTACGAAAGCCGCTACGCCGACCGTGGTCCGCGTGAAGGCCAGGGCGAGCGTCCGCAGTACGCGGAACGCGCTCCGCGCGAAGGCGCGCCGCGCTACGGCGACCAGCGCCGCCCGGCCGGCGCTGCCGCCCCTGCTCCGCGTGAGGGCAACCGCTTCGGCGGCCAGCGCGACGGCCAGCGCCGCGAAGGCGGCTACAAGGGCTCGCACCCGCGCTCGATGGACGGCTCGCGTCGTTCGTTTGGTGAATAAGCTGGGCTGAAAAGCCTGTAGTGAAGAACGGCTGCCTGCGGGTGGCCGTTTTTTATTTCTGGCTGCTCTTATAAACTTGGGTTCCGACACGGAGACACGAGCATTGAGAAAGCGCATCCTCATCGTCAGCCCCGCCCTGGCGCGGGCAAACAACGGCAATTGGCAAACGGCCAGCCGCTGGGCGCGTTTCTTGCGCAGTGTCCATGAAGTCGAGGTGACCGACACCTGGCAACCTGGCGATCCCGCCCCCGACCTGCTGATCGCGTTGCACGCCCGCCGCTCTGCTGCGGCATTGGCGGCGTTCACCGACAAGCACCCGGACAAGCCCGCGCTCCTGGTCCTGACCGGCACCGACGTGTACCGCGACATCCACGAGTCGCAGGAGGCCCAGGCCTCGCTGCAGCGCGCCACCGCACTGGTCGCCCTGCAAGGCGACGCCGTCAACCAGCTCCCCGCCGCGCTGCGCACCCGGACCCACGTCATCTACCAGTCGGCGCCAGCCCTGCGTCCCTGGCATCCGCCGGCACAACGCCGCTACATCGACGTGTGCATGATCGGCCACCTGCGCGACGAAAAAGACCCGCTGACCTTCATCCGCGCCGCCGGGCACCTCACCCATCCGGCGGCGCGCCTTCTGCACATCGGCGGCGCACTCGACCCGGCGCTGGGCGAAGCGGCAATGCAGCCTCGCCCGCGCTACCGCTGGCTCGGACCCCTGCCCCACGCCGACGCGCGCCAGCGCCTCAAGCGCTGCCACGCCATGGCGATCGCCTCGAAAATGGAAGGCGGCGCCAACGTCATCATCGAAGCCGTGACCTGCGGCGTGCCGGTCTTCGCTTCCGACATCGGCGGCAACCGCGGGATGCTGGGCGCGGACTATGCCGGCTACTTCCCGCCCGGCGACCACGAGGCCCTGGCGCGCCTGATCGAGCGCAGCATCGCCGACCCGGATTTTTACGCGCTGCTGCGCCGCCAGTGCGCCGAACGCGCCCGCCTGTTCGCCCCAGGGGCCGAACAAGCGGCCCTGCGCGACTTGGTGGATAATCTGCTGCACGCAAATATGTAACGCAACACACAAGGATAGCAACCGACATGAGCACCACGCCCGAACAAGCCATCAAACTCACTTCCTTCTCGCACGGCGGCGGCTGCGGCTGCAAGATCGCTCCCGGCGTGCTGGCGGAAATCCTCCAGAAGTCCAGCGGCTTCCCGGTGCCGAAGGAGCTGATGGTCGGCATCGAGACCGCCGACGACGCCGCGGTCTACAAGCTCAACGACGAGCAGGCCCTGATCGCCACCACCGATTTCTTCATGCCCATCGTCGACGATCCCTTCGACTTCGGCCGCATCGCCGCCACCAACGCGATCTCCGACGTGTACGCGATGGGCGGCACCCCGATCATGGCCCTGGCCCTGGTCGGCATGCCGGTCAACAAGCTGCCCCTGGAGACCATCGGCCAGATCATCCGCGGCGGCGAGTCGGTGTGCTCGGAAGCCGGCATCCCGATCGCCGGCGGCCACACCATCGATTCCGTCGAGCCGATCTACGGCCTGGTGGTGATGGGCCTGGTGCACCCGTCCAAGGTCAAGCGCAATGCGGACGCGCGCGCCGGCGATGTGCTGGTGCTCGGCAAGCCGCTGGGCGTGGGCGTGCTCTCGGCCGCCCTCAAGAAGGACAAGCTGGACGCGGACGGCTACGCCGCCATGATCGCCAACACCACCAAGCTCAACAAGCCAGGCCGCCTGCTGGCCGACATGCCGGGCGTGCATGCGCTGACCGACGTCACCGGCTTCGGCCTGCTGGGCCACCTGCTGGAACTGGCGCGCGGCGCCAGGCTGGCGGCGCAGCTCGACATGGCGAAGGTGCCGCTGCTCCCCGGCGTGCTGCAGCTTGCCCACGACGGCTTCTTCACCGGCGCCTCCGGCCGCAACTGGGACGCCTACGGCAAGGACGTGGACCTGGACCCGGCGATCACCCCGGCCCAGCAAGCCCTGCTGACCGATCCGCAGACCTCCGGCGGCCTGCTGGTCTCCTGCGATCCGTCCGCCGTGGACGAGGTGCTGGCCCTGTTCCAGCGCGAAGGCTTCGGCGACGCCGCGGTCATCGGCCGCATGGAAGCCGGCGCAGCGCGCGTACGCGTCGCCTAAGCCACCATCTGCTCGAAGCGCCCGGCCAGCATGCGCGCCTGCTCGCCGGGGCGGTAGTCCGCGTAGCGCGCGGCGAAGGCCCTCGCCGCCGCGCGGTAGCCCGGCGCGCCAAGGAGCGCGCGCACCATCCCGTCCCAGTCGTGCGGACGGGAGGTCTCGGCCACGTTGATGCCCGCGCCAAGATGGCGCACCCGGCGCGCCAGCATGAAGCTCTCCGCCGAATGCGGCATCAACAGCACCGGCACGCCCGCCAGCAGGGCGCGCGTCACACTCGACTCCCCCGCCACGCCGACGAACAGTTCGCACTGCGCGAACACCTGCTCCAGCGCCAGCGGCGCGCGCGCATAGCGCAAGGCCGGCGCGGCGAATGGAGGCGCCTTGCCCGCCGCGATCGCGGGCGCATAGCACAGCACCCGGCATCCCTGGCGGACCAGCGCCGCCAGGCAGGCGCTGTCTTCCTCCCCGTTGCGCGACAGGTAGACGAAGACGCGCGGCCCTTCTCCTTGCGGCCATTCCGGGGCGATGCCGCCGCCTGCCGGCAGGTTGGGTCCCAGCCAGGTGCTGGCGCCGCCGCGTCCGTAATGGTCCAGCTCCGGCCAGGTGCACAGCAGCGGATGATCGCCCAGCAGCAGCTCGGCGCCATGCGCGATCGGGGCTGCGCCGTGCGCCGCCAGCACCGCGTTGCAAGACGCCAGCAGGCGCTGTTCGCCGGCGGCCAGGCGGCTGGCCGGCAGTTCGCCGTGCAGGGCCAGCGGCGGCAAAGGCGCGTGTGCCGGAGGCATATAAAAGCCGGCGCCAACCGATGCGCTCTTGATCCCCATGCTGCGCGCGGCCAGCAGCGCGGTCGGTGCGTAATCGGCGATCACGAGATCGGGCTGGTCCAGGGTAAGCAGGGCGCGCCAGCCGTCCACCAGCCCGGACAGCGCGTCGGCGTCGAGGTAGCCGCAGGCGAGCAGGATCTCGGCCAGGCTGGCCGGCTCGGGCGGCAGGCCGGCGGTGCGGTGCAGCCAGACCGGGGCCTGGAAGCTCGGCAGCTTCAGGTCGGCCAGCAGCTTGCGGGTGAGGACGAGGTCGCGCAGCACCAGGCTGACCCGGTGGCCGCGCGCGCTCAAGGGCTGTGCGAGCGAGCGGATGCGGCCGGCGTGACCGAGTCCGCCGCCCAGCTCCCAGCAGAATGTAAAGTGCGCCATGCTCGGCAGTGTAGCTGAGCGCGCCTCATGCGGCCAGGCCGCGAGTCCTTCATTGCCGGCCGTCCGGCGGCACTGACAGGCCGGCCGTAGGCTCGATCCGGCGGCAGCCGAGATGGAACATGCTCTCCCCATCGTCGCCCTGCGCTGCCTCGAACTCGCGTCCATGCACCCAGTCCGGCGCCCGCACCCGGACCGGCTTGCGCAACGAGACCAAGATAGCCGTCACCGCAAGCAGGACCAGCAGCACGGCGCCCAGCGCGAGTGCGACCGGCAGGGGCAAGAAGACTTGGTTCATCACATCCCTCCAGGTTTGTTGCGCCCGATTGGTTTGGCGCAAGACCGTACTCTGCCACTACGGTTGGAAGGGAAAATTGATTAAGCGCAATACTCAGGAACCGGTGACCGGCGGCGCCGGTTCGGTCGTCAAGGTGTCGGTCGACGGCGGCGGCGTGCCCCCGCCCAGCTGTCCCACCCGTTCGTATTCGGCGATGGTCTGGGCGCCCAGCAGCAGCAGGGTCGCCGCGATCTCCAGGCTGAACATCACCACGATGGCCGTGGTCATGGAGCCGTAGACCACGTTCACCTGCGACACGGTCGAGAAATACCAGACCAGCACGTGGCGTGCGAGCTCCCACAGCAAGGCCGCCGTCACGCCCCCGATCAGCGCATGCCAGACCGACAGGCGGCCGACCGGCATCACCAGGTAGATCGAGGTCAGCACCAGGATCTCGCCCGCCAGGCCGAGCAGGTAGAGCAGCGCGCCCGACACCCCGCCCAGCGACCATTCGTAGCCGAACAGCCAGACGCTCTCGGTGCCCATCACCTGCAGGGCGCCCGCCACCAGCGAGACGATCATGATGCCGAAGCCCAGCGCCACGATGTAGCAGTACGGCAGCACGGCCGACACCAGAAAATGGCGGCGCCGCACCGCGAAACGGTGCACGAAGATCACGCTCATCGCATTCTCCAGCACCGTGAACGCCAGGGAGCTGAAGAACAGCATCGTGAGCGCCAGCACCCAGGTGATGATGGGCCGGTTGTCGAGGAAGTTCGCGACCTCGGTGACGATCGAGCGCGACTGGCCCGGCGCCAGCAGCTCGAGGTAGCGGCGCAGGGTGTCGAGCAGCTCGGTCTGGTCGATGAAGTGGGACAGCACCACCACCACCAGCATCAGGAAAGGCACGATGGACAGCAGCGCGTAATAGGCGACGGCGCCGGCCAGCAGCAGGCCCTGGTTGGCGCGGAAACACTTGATGACCTGCAGGGTGAAGGCCAGCGGATGCGACAGTACGTAGCGGTTGGCGCGGTGGTCGAGCAGGCGCGCACGCCAGTCTCGCGCGCGGATCATCGCGCCAGCCTGATCCCGGTGAACTGCCAGCGCGCTCCAGCCGGGAAAAAGTTGCGGTAGCTCGGACGCGCATGGCCGTCGGGCGTGGCGCAGGAGGAACCCCGCAAGACATACTGGTTGACCATGAACTTGCCGTTGTATTCGCCGATGGCCCCCGGCGCCGGGGCGTAGCCTGGATACGGTCCGTAGCTGCTGCTGGTCCACTGCCAGCAGGCGCCGAATATCTGCTGCAGGCCCTCGCCGTCGGCGCCGTCCGGGTGCAGGCTGCCGCCGGACAGCGAGGCCTGGCGCGCGGCGAATTCCCATTCGCACTCGGTCGGCAGGCGTGCTTTGCGCCAGCGCGCGTAGGCGTCGGCCTCGTATAGCGACACATGGGTGACGGGCCGCGCCAGGTCGAGCGCCTGTACGCCGTGTAAGGTGAACTCCTGCCATGCCCCGTCCTGCCGCAGCCAGTACAAGGGCTGGCTGAACTCGCCCGCGCAGACGCGGTCCCAGCCTTCGGCCAGCCACAGCGCCGGATCGCGGTAGCCGCCCGCCTCGACGAATTCCAGGTATTCGCCGTTCGTGACCAGGCGTGAAGCCAGCGAGAACGGCGCCACGTAGGCCCGGTGGCGCGGCAGTTCATTGTCGAAGCAAAAGCCCCTGCCCCCGTAGCCGATCTCGGCCAGACCGCCGTCGAACTCGATGAATTCCAGCGGCGGCGGCGCCGCGGCGCTGTCCAGCGTATCGGGCGTGAAGGCGGGATACATCGGATTCTGGGCCAGCAGGTGCTTGAGGTCGGTGAGCATCAGTTCCTGGTGCTGCTGCTCGTGCTGCAGGCCGAGCACCACCAGCCTGGCCAGCGCCTCGCGCGGCTGTCCTTCCAGCAGGCGCTGTACGCGCCGGTCGACGTCCTCGCGGTAGGCGCGCACCTCGTCCAGCGAGGGCCGCGTCAGCAAGCCGCGGCGCGGACGCGGATGCTTGTCGCCGATGCCGTTGTAGTAGGAGTTGAACAGCATCCGGAAGGCCGGGTGGTGAGGCGCGAAGCCTTCCTCGTGCGGCTCCAGCACGAAGGTCTCGAAGAACCAGGTGGTGTGCGCCAGGTGCCATTTGACCGGACTGGCGTCCGGCATCGACTGGGCGCAGCAATCCTCGGCGGACAGCGGCGCCGCAATGCCCAGCGAGCGCTGGCGGACCGCGGCAAAGGCTTGCGCCAGTTCGCCCATCGGCATGCCTCCTGTGCGCAGCGCGTCCATTCAGATCGCCTGCGCGTGGATGACCGCGAACCAGCGCTGGGGATCGGTCCAGACATGGGTCGCCTCGAAGCCGGAACGCTCCAGCAGCGCGATGGCGTCGGCCTGCTGGTACTTGTAGCTGTTCTCGGTGTGGATGCAGTCGCCCGGCTCGAAGCGCCGGCTGCCGCCGCGCCAGTGCACGTCCTGGGCGGCGCGCGCCTCCAGGTGCATTTCCACGCGGCCGAGCTCGGGCCGGTAGAAGCCGTGGTGGCGCCATTGGCGGATGTCGAAGTCGGCCTCCACCAGCCCGTTCACGTGGCGCAGGATGTTCAGGTTGAAGGCGGCCGTCACGCCCAGCGCGTCGTCGTAGGCTTCGTCGAGCACGGCCTTGTCCTTGGCCAGGTCGATGCCGATCAGCACCCCTCCGTCCTTTCCACACTGGGCGCGCAGCCGTTGCAGGAAGCCGTGGGCTTCCTCGGGCGTGAAGTTGCCGATGGACGAGCCGGGATAGAAGAACAGGCGGCGCTCGGCCGCTACCTGCGGCGGCAGCTCGAAGCGGTTCGAGAAATCCATGCCCAGGCCTTCCATGGCGATGTGCGGGAAGCGCTGGCGCAGGCGCGCCAGGGCGTCGCACAGGAACTCGGCCGAGATGTCCACCGCCACGTACTGGGCCGGCTGCAGCAGCGGAAACAGCGAGGCCGCTTTCGCGCAGTTGCCCGCGCCCAGGTCGATCAGGGTCACGCCGCTGCCGGCGACGCGCGCGATCTCGGCGCCATGACGCTCGAAGATGCCGGCCTCGGTACGGGTCGGGTAATACTCGGGCAGCTCGCAGATGGCTTCGAACAGCTTGGAGCCCAGCGCATCGTAGAGGAACTTGGGCGAGATCCAGGCCTCCGGCGCCAGCAGGCCCGCATGCAATTCGTCGGCTACGTGCGCATTTGCAACCTGCGCCATCGCAGCGCTGGACAGATTGTCGGTCGTGCAGGATGTCAGCATAAGGTTTATCATTCGTGCCGCCATGCCGCACCATGCGAGATGGCCTGGAACTCTTGCAGTTTTTGCTATCATAGCGGAATCCGCCATTGCACCGCACCCGCCAGTTTCTAGCGTGCTTCCCCTTCGGCGCACCATTTCCCTGACTCAAAAAGAAGAACCATCATGACCCTTTCCCTCCGTCGTCGTTTCCTGCACACCTTGTTCGCTGCCTCGGCCGGGGCCCTGCTCTTCACCGGCGCAGCCTTTGCCCAGAGCAGCAGCGGCGTGCTGCGCGTGTCCGCCATTCCGGATGAGGCGCCCACCGAACTGCAGCGCAAGTTCAAGCCGCTGGGCGACTACCTGGCCAAGGCGACCGGCCTCAAGGTCGAGTTTACCCCGGTGACCGATTACGCGGCCTCGGTCGAAGGTTTGATCCAGCGCAAGATCGATATGGTCTGGTTCGGCGGCTTCACCTTCGTGCAAGCCAACGTGCGCAGCAAGGGCCAGGTCACGCCGCTGGTGCAGCGCGCCGAAGACGAGAAATTCCGCTCGGTCTTCATCACCACCCAGCCCGGCATCACCAAGCTGGAAGACCTGCGCGGCAAGACCCTGAGCTTCGGTTCGGAATCCTCGACCTCGGGCCACCTGATGCCGCGTTCCTTCCTGCTCGGCGCCAGGATCAATCCGGATACAGACCTCAAGCGCGTCGCCTTCTCGGGCGCGCATGACGCGACCGTCGCGGCGGTGGCGGGCGGCAAGGTCGATGCCGGCGCGCTCAACATCTCGGTGTGGGAAAAGCTGGTCGAAGCCAAGAAGGTCGACCCGAAGGTGGTGCGCGTGTTCTACACCACGCCGGGCTACTACGACTACAACTGGACCGTGCGCAGCGACATGGACCCGGCGCTCAAGAAAAAGATCACGGACGCCTTCCTGGCGCTGGACGCATCGACGCCGCAAGGCCGCGAGATCCTGGAACTGCAGCGCGCGACCAAATTCGTGCCGACCAAGACCGCGAACTACGCCGCCATCGAAGCGGCCGCGCGCAACGCGGGCCTGCTGAAGTAATCCCGGCGCTTACATGACCACCTTTCGGCTCCAGCGCGTGACAGTGCGCCACCTGGCGGGCAGCAAGGCGCCCGCCCTGCACGCGCTCGACCTGGAAGTGCGGCGCGGCGAGCAGCTGGCCCTGATCGGCCCGTCCGGCGCCGGCAAGACCACCCTGCTGTCCACCCTGGCCTGCGCCCACCGTCCCGCCGAGGGCCGCCTGGAAGTGCTGCACCAGGAGCCGTGGCGCCTGACCCACGGCGAGCGCCACCGCCTGCGCGCCCATCTGTTCCTGGCGCCCCAGACGCCGCCGCTGCCGCCGCGCCAGCGCGTGGTGACGGCGGTGCTGGCCGCGCGCCTGCCGCACTGGAGCCTGTGGCGCGCGCTGGCCTCGCTGGTCCACCCCAGCGACCCGCAAGCCGCGCACGCGGCCCTGGCGCGCTTCGGCCTCGGCGACAAGCTGTACGCGCGCGTCGACCGCCTGTCCGGCGGCGAGCGCCAGCGCTGCGGCCTGGCGCGCCTGCTGCTCTCGAGCGCCGAAGCCTTCCTGGTGGACGAGCCGATCGCCGCCCTCGACCCGCTGCTGGCGCGCCATACGCTGAGCATCCTGCGCGAGGAAGCCTCGGCGCGCGGCGCCACCCTGGTGTGCAGCCTGCACCAGGTCGACCTCGCGCGCGAGCAGTTCCCGCGCCTGGTGGGCCTGCGCGAGGGCCGCATCGTGTTCGACGCGCCCAGCGCCGAGGTCAGCGACGCCATGATCGCCGAGCTGTACGCCAACGAAAGCGTGCAGCCGCAGACGCAGCCGCCGCACGAAACGCCGGACCGGCTGGCGGTCGGCGCCTGCTACTGAGATGAGCGCGCAGTTCCGCGATCCGGCCTGGCGCACCCGCGTCACCGCTTCCCTTGTCTTCCTGGCCCTGCTGTGGCCCATGCTGGCGGCCAGCGAATTCAAGCCCTGGATCCTGTTCGATCCGCAAAGCCTGCGCGCCACGGCCATGTTCCTGGGCGACTTCCTGCGCCCTTCGCTCGAGCCGGAATTCCTGCGCATGGTGCTGCGCGACACCTGGCAGACCATCGCCATCGCCACCGCGGGCCTGAGCCTGGCGCTTGCCGCGGCCATCCCCGCGACCATCCTGATCACCGAACGCCTGTCGGTGTCGCGCCTGGGCACCGGCCGCATGCATCCCGCCGGCGCCGCCCTGCGCCAGGGGCTGCGCTGGGTGCTGGTGTTCCTGCGCAGCGTCCCCGAGCTGGTGTGGGCGCTGCTGTTCGTGCGCATCGTCGGCCTGGGCCCCACCGCCGGCGTGCTGGCCATCGCCCTGTCCTACTGCGGCATGCTGGCCAAGGTGTATGCCGAAATCCTCGAATCCTCCGACGCCCACGCCACCGACGTCCTGCTCGCCAACGGCAGCGGGCGCCTGCCGGCCCTGCTCTACGGCGCCCTGCCCGAGTCGAGCGCGGAGCTGGTGTCCTATACCGTCTACCGCTGGGAGTGCGCGATCCGCGGCTCGGCCGTGATGGGCTTCGTGGGCGCCGGCGGCCTGGGCCAGCGCCTGGACGAATCGACCAAGATGATGGCGGGCGGCGAAGTGGCGACCATGCTGATCGTGTTCGTGCTGCTGGTGGCCTGCGCCGACCTGGTCTCGAAGCTGCTGCGCCGGAGGCTGGGATGAATCTGCCGCCGCGCCCTCGCCCCTCCTACGGTACGCTGGCACTGCTCGCCGGACTGATGGCGCTGGTCGCGGCCAGCTTCGCCTCGCTGCCGCTGCAATGGAGCGCCTTCTTCACGGCCGAAGCCATCGGCTCGGCGCGCGAATTCGTGGCCGGCTTCGCGCCGCCCGATCTCGCCCCGAGCTTCCTGCGCAAATGCCTGGACGCGCTGTTCGAGACCCTGGCCATGTCGGCCGTCGGCACCTTGCTTGCCGCGCTGGCCGGGCTGGCGCTGGCCCTGCCCGCGTCCGGGCGGCTCGGCGCGGCCGTGCGCGCCCCCTTGCGCATCGTGCTCAACGTGCTGCGTTCGGTGCCCGAGCTGGTCTGGGCCGTGGTGCTCCTGATCGCGGCCGGCCTGGGACCGCTGGCCGGCACCCTGGCGCTGGCCCTGCATACCAGCGGGGTGCTGGGACGGCTGTTCGCCGACGCGCTGGAGAACGTGCCGCCGCTGCCGGAAGCGAGCCTGCGCAGCAACGGCGCGCCGGCCCTGAGCGCCTTCTTCTACGCTACCTTGCCGCAGGCGCTGCCGCAGATGCTGTCGTACACGCTGTACCGCTGGGAGAACAATATCCGCGCGGCGGCGGTGCTGGGCGTGGTCGGGGCCGGAGGCCTGGGCCAGATGCTGAAGTACCATTTGTCCCTGTTCCAGATGCAGAGCGCCGCCACGGTGGTGATCGCGATGCTGCTGCTGGTGGCCCTGGTCGACGCCGCCAGCTACCTGCTGCGGCGCAGCTTGACCCGATGATGACGCGATAAGCCATGCTCGAACTCGACCATCTCAGCAAATCCTATGGCGGCCGCAGCGTGCTGGCCGGCCTGTCGCACGTGTTCGAAGCGGGCCGCTTCGTGGCGATCATGGGCGAATCGGGGGTGGGCAAGTCGACCCTGCTGAACCTGATCGCGGGCCTGGACGCGCCCGACGCGGGACGTGTGATCGTCGACGGCATGGTGATGTCCGCGCTCGACGACAATGCCGCCACCCGCCTGCGCCGCACGCGCATGGGCTTCATCTTCCAGGCCTTCCACGTGCTGCCCCACCTGACCCTGCGCCAGAACGTGGCGCTGCCGCTGCTACTCAACCGGGAATCCAGCGAGCGCGCCGACGCGATGCTCGCGGCGGTGGGCCTGGGCGGCCGCGGGGACGATTTCCCGCGCCAGCTCTCGGGCGGCGAGATGCAGCGGGTCGCCATCGCGCGCGCCCTGGTGCACCGCCCCGCCCTGCTGCTGGCGGACGAACCGACCGGGAACCTCGACCCGGAAACGGCCGGCGGCATCCTCAAGCTGCTGCGCAGCGAAACCCGGGCTCACGGCGCCGGCGCCATCATGGTCACCCACTCCCACGCCGCCGCCGCGATGGCCGACGAAGTCCTGCTCCTAACCCGATCCGGATTGAAATTGGCGTAAGTTCCGCGAAGAAATGATGCTTTTAGCATCTATTCGCGCATCTGTTCGTTAAATAACGTGCATTGCGTAAGACGCAATCGTAGTAGTATCACAACGACCCGCCACGCATAAGTCACCACAACAGGCAGGGCTACCTTCCAGAACAGTCGATCTGTCTTGAATCCATGTGCCTAATTGTGGAGATCCGCCATGAGCGTACGACAGAAAAAACAGGAAATGCTCGCAGCGATGCATCGCGCGCGCGCCCTGGAGCCATCGAGCTTCGTGCCCAATAAACTACTCGACACCCTGATCGAACGCATGCAGCTCAAGAACGACGCCGAGCTGTGCCGCGTGCTCGAGGTCCAGCCTCCGATCATCAGCAAGATCCGCCACCGCAAACTCAACGTGGGGGCGACCATCCTGCTGCGCATGCACGAAAAGTCGAATATTCCGATCCGCGAACTGAAGGAGCTGACCAGCGCATCGCAGATCCATTAATTCTGCGCGGGCGGACGTCCGGTCTTGAGCTGGGGCAGCGCGCCGAGCACGGTCTTGAGGGTGGCCACGTCCAGCTGGCCCAGCAGGGCCACGCCGATGCGCAGCAGTTCGCTCTTCTTGACGTCGATGCCGGCGCGCAGGCAGGCCTGCTTGACCTCGGCCAGCACCGCATATTCCTGCTCGGGCATGGTGAAGCTGTCGCGTACCAGGACGGGACGCGCTTCCGGCACGGGTTCGCGCGGGGCCGCTGCCGGCGCGGCCGCCTTGCGTGCGGTCTTCTTCGCCGGCGGAGTCAGCACCGCCCTGGCGGCGGCCTTGACGGCGGTCTTGACGCCGGTCTTGCTCTTGCTGGTCACGGCCGCCTTGGGCGCCGCCGCCTTGGGGACCGCCTTAGGGGCTGGCTTGGTGGCCTTGGCCGTCTTCGCCGTTTTCGCCGCCGGGCTGGCGGGCGTCTTTCTCGGCATGTGCTGCTCCATCGTTCAAAAGGGCAAACAATATAAACGATTTGCCCGTTGAACGATAGGGACGCACGTCAAGCGAACGTGGTTTCTTCGTCTTCCGCGTCGCGCCAGGTCTCGGCGATGCGGGCGAATTCGCCTTCGACCGCGAAGAAGGCGTCGAGCACATCCGGATCGAAGTGGGTGCCGCGTCCCTGGCGCATGACCTCCAGCGCCTGCTCGTGCGAGAAGGCCGGCTTGTACACCCGGCGCGAAATCAGCGCGTCGTAGACGTCGGCCACCGCCATCAGGCGCGCCGACAAGGGGATGTCCTCGCCGCTCAGCTTCTCCGGATAGCCGGTCCCATCCCATTTCTCCTGGTGCGAATGGGCGATCTCGCGCGCGAACATCAGGAAGCTGTTGCTGCCGCCGATATGCTCCTCGACCAGCATGATGGTGTCGCGCCCGTAGGCCGCGTGCAGCTTCATGATCTCGAACTCTTCCGGATCGAGCTTGCCAGGCTTGAGCAGGATGCGGTCGGGAATGGCGACCTTGCCGATGTCGTGCAGCGGCGCCGACTGGTACAGCAGGTCGATGTTCTCGTCGGTGAGCTTGTCCGCGAAGCGCGGATGGCCGCGCAGCTGCAGGGCCAGGGTGCGCACATACTGCTGCACGCGGCGGAGATGCTTGCCGCCGCTCTCGTTGCCGCGTTCGTTGCCGCGTTCGTTGCCGCGTTCGCTGCCGCGGGTTTCCGCCATCCAGGCCATGGCCATGATGATCGCTTCCTGCATCATCGTCAGCTGGGCGGTGCGCTGCTGGACCATGCGTTCCAGCACCTGGTTCTGGTTCTCCAGCACGCGGCGCGCCGCGCGCAGGGCCAGGTGGGTGGCCACCCGGGCGAACAGGATCGGCGGGCTGATCGGCTTGCCGAGATAGTCGACCGCGCCCACCGACAGGCCCATGGCCTCGTCCTCGACCTGGTTCTTGGCGGTCAGGAAGATCACCGGGATGTCGGCCGTGGCCGGATTGGCCTTCAACTGGCGGCAGGTCTCGTAGCCGTCCATGCCGGGCATCATGACGTCGAGCAGGATCAGGTCGAGGTCCGGCGAACTGCCCGCGATCTGCAGCGCGGTGCTGCCGTTGGTCGCGACCTTGGTGTGATACTTGTCCTTCAACAGGCGCGACAGCAGCATGATGTTGTCGGGCGTGTCGTCGACGATCAGGATGGTCGGCTTGTCCGCCGCCTTGTCCCGGAGTGCGAGAGTCATAGGTGTTCCGCGATGTCAGATGGGGAGTCGCCGGGCGTCGCACTGGCCTGCTTGAGCAGCGCCCGGGCTTCCTCGAATTCGTAGCGCGACAGGTGGGTCTCCAGGCGCGCCAGGGCGGCGGCCGGCATTACCCCGGCCAGGGCGCAGCGCACGCTGTCGAAGTAATCGGTCGCCTCGCCCGAGAACTCGGCCAGCAGGCCGTCCAGCTGGGCGATCGCCTCCTGCGCGTCCTGGCCGGCTTCGCACGGGCTGTCGGCGGCCGGCGTGCCGGCGCTGGCGAAGTGGCGGTCGAGCGCGGCCATCAGGCTGGCGAGGGCCTGTTCCAGCGCCGCGCCGCCGCGTGCCAGCGCCGCCGCATCCGGCGTCCTGCGCTTGGCCTGTTCTTCCACTTCCTGGGCCAGAGCCTGCACTTCGCGCGCGCCGATGTTGCCGCACACGCCGCGCAGGGAGTGGGCGCGGCTGGCGGCGTCGTTCAATCTTCCCGCAGCCAGGTCGGCGCGGATGCAGCTGCCGGCGTCGCGCTGCGAGCCGCGCAGGCGGTCGAGCAGTTCCAGGTACAGCCTGGCGTTGCCGCCCACGTTGCGCAGGCCGAAAGCCGTGTCCAGGCCGGTCAGCTTGGGCAGGCCCTGCAGCGCTGCCGGATCTGGGGCTGCCTGACCCGGGCGGCCAGGCATGCCCTTGCCCAGCCAGCGCGCCAGGGTGGCGTACAGCTTCTCGGGATCGACCGGCTTGGTGATGTAGTCCTGCATGCCTTCGCGCAGGCAGCGCTCGCGGATCTCGGCCAGCGCGTGCGCCGTCATCGCGATCACCGGCAGCTCGTTGAAGCGCGGGTCCTGGCGCAGTTCCACCGTGGCGGCATGGCCGTCGAGCTGGGGCATTTCCAGGTCCATCAGCACCAGGCGATAGGCGCCGGGGCCGGCCTCGAACAGCTTGTCCAGGGCCTGGCGGCCGGTCGAGGCGACGTCGACATCGATGCCCTGCGATTCCAGCAGTTCGCGCGCGATCTGCTGGTTGACCAGGTTGTCCTCGACCAGCAGCACGCGCGAGCCCTGGGCGCTGGCGCGCGCCACGCCGCTGGCGCCGCCCTCGAAGGCGGCGCGTGCGAACAGGCTGGCCAGGGCGTCGGCCAGAGCCGACTGCACGAAGGGCTTGTACAGCACGCCGTTGACGCCCGCGGCTTCCGCCTCGGCCTGCACGCCGTCGCGCCCGAAGGCGCTGACCAGGATGGTGAGCGGCTGGTGACGCAGGCCGGCGTTGGCCTTGACGCGGCGCACCAGCTCGATGCCGTCCATGCCCTGCATGCCGCAATCGGTCAGCAGCAGGCGGTAAGGCATGCCGGCGGCGTCGGCCGCGGCGATCGCCCCTTCGGCCCCGCGCCCGTCCGAGCAGCACTCCACGCGCAGCGGCAGCGCCGCCAGCGATTCGCGCAACACCGCGCGCGCCAGCGCGCTGTCGTCCACCACCAGCACGCGCGCGCCGGCCAGTTCCGGCGGCACCTGCAGCACGGTTTCCGGCTCGCCGGACAGGGCGAAATCGAGGTCGAAGTGGAAGGTCGAACCGGCGCCGGGGGCGCTCTCGACCGCGATGCAGCCGCCCATCAGGCCCACCAGCTGCTGGGAGATCGACAGGCCCAGGCCGGTGCCGCCGTACTCGCGCGTGGTCGAGCCGTTGGCCTGGCTGAAGGCGCGGAACAGCTTGGCCTGCTGTTCTTCGCTGATGCCGATGCCGGTGTCGCGCACCGCGAAGCGCAGGCGCACTTTATCCTTCGCTGCGCCGCGCAGCGGAATGCAGGACAGCTGCAGCTCGCCGCCCGGCGTGAACTTGACCGCGTTGTTGACCAGGTTGATCAGGACCTGGCCCAGGCGCAGCGGGTCGCCCACCAGCTGGCGCGGCACCGCGTGCGGCACGTGGAACAGGTATTCGAGCTGCTTGTCGGCGGCGCGCTGGCTGGTGACGCTGGCCACGTTGGACAGCACGTCGTCCAGGCAGAACGGTACCTGCTCGACGTCCAGCTTGCCGGCCTCGATCTTGGAAAAGTCGAGGATGTCGTTGATGATCCCCAGCAGCGAGAGCGCGGCGCGGTGGATCTTGCCCACGTAGTCCTGCTGCTTGGGATTGAGGTCGGTGCGCAGCGCCAGGTAGGCCATGCCGATGATGGCGCTCATCGGGGTGCGGATCTCATGGCTCATGTTGGCCAGGAATTCGGACTTGGCCACGTTGGCCGCCTCGGCGCGCAGGTTGGACTGGGTCAGTTCCTCGGTGCGGGCGGCGATCTTCTGCTCCAGGTCTTCGTTCAGCTCGCGCAGCTGCTGCTCGATGCGGCTCTTCTCGCGCAGCAGGCCATTGGTCACCTGTTCCGCCTGGCGCAGGCGGTTCAGGGTGTCGCGGAAGCTACGCACGGCCGAGGACAGGCGCCCGACCTGGTCGCGCCGGCCGATGCCCGACAGGCGGATGTCGGTCTCGCCGCGCGCCAGCTTTTCCAGCGATTCCTGGATATCGGCAAACGGCTCCGACATGCGGCGGCCCACCACGAAGACGCAGGCGACGATCGCCAGCGTCAGGAGGATGTTGGCGGCGGCGGTATGGACGATCTGGCCGCGCAGGTCTTCGTCGATCTGCTGGCGCGAGAAGGCCAGCTCGATGGCCCCCACCGGATAGGCGCGGGTGCCGTCGTTGTAGGTGATGCGGCGCCGCACCCGCACCGCGGCCTCGCCGTTGTCGCGGTTGGCCAGGGCCGCCAGCAGGGTGCCGTCCGGCGCCAGCACGCGCAGGGTCTGCACCTCGGGGGTCGCCCCAAGGGCGTCGACCACCGAGGATACGGCGGCGCTGTTGATGTCGAACAGCGGACGCGCCAGGGCGTGCGAGAGCACGGTGGCCTGGCGCTCGATGCGTTCCTGCAGCTTGGCGTCGGCCTCCACCCGCAGCGCATGCAGTGTGTAGGTGGTATAGACCCCGGTCGAAAGCGCGACCGCCAGCACGATGCCGGCGCCGAGCCGGAACACGATGTTCTGGCGCCAGTTGTCGACCAGGCGGCGCGGGACCAGGCGCAGCGGGCGGCGGCGCCTGCCGATGGGATTGAGGGGATTAATACGCGCCCCCGCCACCTGAGCTCAGGGCCTGCTCGCGCTTGCGGTAGGCGGGGCTGTTGCGTCCCTGCTCGATCGCATCCCACAGGCGCGCGGCCAGCTGCGGCTTGTTGGCGACGAAGGCGCGCGACAGCACCAGGTAATACGGCTTCTCGATCAGCGGCGCCGGCAGCATCTCGAGCCGGGCGCCGAGCGGCCCGCGCATCAGGCGCTTGGCGTCGCCGCCGCCGAGCGCCGCGCCGGCCAGGCGCCCCGCGATCAGCTTCTGCGCCAGTTCGTCCGAACGCTGGCTGCCCTCGTCCACCGGCACGTGCCGCGAGCGCAGGAAGTCGGCCACCGAGTAGCCGAGCTGCACGCCGATGCGGCCGTCCAGGTTGTGGAATTGCTTGCCGTCCCAGCCAAGGCGGCTGCCGCGGCGGCGCACCAGCACGTAGCGGTCGATGTGCATGCGCTTAGCCGGGTCGGCATTGGCGCCGCCCGGATAGGCGCCGAGCTCCATGCGCTCGGGATTGAAACTGACCGCGAAGGCGCCGTCGACCTGGTTCGACTTGAGCTGCTCCAGGCAGCGCTTCCAGGGCATGCTCTGGAAATCGAAGTTCACGCCGGTGCGCTTGCTGACGTCCGCCAGCAGTTCGAAGTTCAACCCGCCGCCGTCGAGGGTGCGCCAGGGCGGCACTTCCTGGCGCTCGAAGCACAGGGTCACGCTGCCGGGCGCGGCAGCCTGGGCCTGGGCAGGCCCCAGCAGGTACCAGGCGGCGAGGACGGGGACGACGAGCTGCTGGATGCGCATGCCGGGAAAATGTGGTTGAACGGACAAGTATTGAAGTATGCCATCAGAAATTGCCGAACAACAGCAAAATGAAGCGGATTCACCTGGATACGACACCTCCGCCGGAGCCTGTATCATGAGGGCTCCGGCGAAACGCTGCCATGCGTGCGGCCGGCTGTATAACGAAGCAATATAACGAAGCTGTAGCGATCTGGAGTATGTATGCGTATTGTGACCCACGGAGGCAAGTTCCACGCGGACGATGCCTGGGCCGTCGCGGTGTTGTTGATCCTCTTCCCGGAGGCCGAACTGGTCCGCACCCGCGACCCCGCCATCATCGAGGCGGCCGACTTCGCGGTCGACGTCGGCGGCATCTGGGACCCGGCCACGGGCCGCTTCGACCACCACCAGAAGGGTTTCGAGGGCGCGCGCCAGAGCGGCGTGCCCTACGCGAGCGCCGGCCTGGTGTGGCGCGACTACGGCGCCCGCTGCGTCGCCGCCCTGGCCGAGGCCCACGCCGGCCGCAGCCTGGACGAGGACACGGCGCGCCAGCTCGCCTATGCCATCGACGCCGACATCGTCCAGTACCTGGATTTGTCGGACGTGGGCGCGGCCAAGAACGCGCCCGGCGGCTACGGCCTGTCGGCCGTGATCTCGGGCTACAACCCGAGCTGGATGGACGAGCAGCGCCTGGGCTACGGACCGGATGCCGAGGCCTACCGCACGGCGCAGTTCCGGCGCGCGGTGGCGGTGCTGACCGACATCATGGTCAATGCGGTCAAGTACCGGGTGGGGGCCCTGCTGGCGGTGGAACAGGTGCGCGGCGCGGAAGTGCTGGAAGGCGGACGCCTGCTGTTCCTGAAGAACGGCGCCCTGCCCTGGTCGGCGGTGGTGCGCAAGGAGATGCCGAAGGTCTTGTTCGTCATCAGCTACAACATGGCGGAGCAGCGCCACATGATCCACACGGTGTCGGTCAGCACGGAGAACTTCGACGCGCGCGCCGATTTGCCGGAAGCTTGGGCGGGGTTGCGGGATGCCGACCTGGCGGCGGTGACCGGGGTGCCGGATGCGGGGTTCTGCCACAACGGGCGCTTCATTGCTTCGGCCAAGTCCTACGAGGGTATCCGCGAAATGGCGCGCCTGGCGCTGGCGGAAGTCGATCGTCTGGCCGCCGCGCCGACCGCATAAGAGGCACCTGCCCCTGGCTTTAAGACCGTCGCCCCGGCCTTCGCCGGGACGACGGTTTTACGGATAGCTGAAAAAGGTGACGGCAGCGGTCTTAAGCGGCAACAGCCGCTCGCGCATGCAAGTCCCACAGCGCACCGACACGCAACCCTGCGTGCACCGGTTTCACTTCATCGATCCCCAGTTCCTCCATCATCGCGATCAAGAGCGCCAGGCCGCCCGGCAGGTGCGGCGCGCGCGCCGCCGGCTCCCAGGCCAGGCGCACCCGCGCCAGGTGCCCCGCCTCCACCACCAGGCGGCGCAAGCGCATCAGGCTGTCGCGATTCAGCCCATCGCCCTGGGCGATCTCGGCCAGCGCCCGCACGGTGCCGCAGGCGCCGTAGGCAACCCGCCCGGCCTTCCGCCCCAGCACCGACTGGGCGAAGCGGCTGCGTCCCGAGCACACCGCCGCCTCGAAGCCCACCTCGTCGATTCTGCCGTCGCCGAAGAAAGTCAAACTCTGGCGCACCGCCCCCACCGCATACGATTCGATGCGCTCGATGCGCTCTCCCCGCCCCAGCACCAGCTCGGTCGACCCGCTGCCGATGTCGGCCACCAGGCGCGGCTCATCAATCCCGGCGCCGAGCGTGCTGGCCACGCCCAGGTAGACCAGGCGTCCCGCTTCGCTGCCGTCGATCAGCTCGATCCGCCGTCCCAGGGCCTGCTCGGCGGCCGGCAGGAACACCGGCGCGTTGCGCGCCAGGCGCAGGACCGAGGTCGCCACCACCCGCACCGCCTCCGGGCGCCAGGCGTCCAGGGAGCGCCGGAACTCGCCCAGGCAGCTCAATGCGCGCCGCATCGCCGCCGCGCACAGGTAGCCGTCCTCGTCCAGGGTGGCGGCCAGCCGCACCGGCTCGGCCATCGTGGCCACCAGGGCCAGCGCGCCGTCCTCGACGCGCCCGACGTGCAGGCGGAAGCTGTCAGAGCCGAGTTCGACGGCGGCGTACAAGGGAGATTCAAAAGTGGGTGGCGTCATGGTCGTTCCTGCTGCGATGTGCCTCAGGATACGGCCGGGATGTGACGAGCGCGTGACGCGGCGGCTCAGACCTCGGCCACGGCCGCGACGGCTTGGGAAACGCGGTTGCGTCCCGCCTGCTTGGCGGCCACCAGGGCCTCGTCGGCGCGCTGGAACAGGGTCACGGTGCTGTCTTCGGGGCGGATGGTGGTGACGCCGAAGCTGGCGGTCATCTTGATCAGCGCGCGCTCGCTCTTGACCGGGGTGGCCTCGATGGCGGCGCGGATGCGCTCGGCCACCAGGGTGGCTTCGTCGAGATTGGTGCGCGGCAGCAGGATCGCGAACTCGACGCCGACCAGGCGGCCCAGCATGTCGCTGTCGCGCAGCTGGCGCTTGCACAGCTCCACCACGTGGCGCAGCACGGCGTCGCCGGCCGGGTGGCCGTAGCCGTCGTTGACGCGCTTGAACTGGTCGAGGTCGAGCACCACCAGGGCGGTCGGCATGCCGGGACGGCGCGCCAGCGCCATCCACGGGGCCAGCGCGCTGAAGAAGCCGCGCCGGTTCGGCACGTCGGTGAGCGGGTCCACCAGTTCCAGGCGCGCCAGCTCGCGCTGCGCGCGTTCGCGAGCCAGCAGCAGCATGCCGAAGCAGTTCCCCAGCATCAGCAGGTAGAGCGCGGCGACGAACAGCTGGCCGAGCATCTCGCTGCTCATCCAGCCCCAGCCGGCAGGCAGCAGCATCACGAACAGGCCGCGCGCGGCCACCACCAGGGCCAGCACCGCCGTCACCAGCGCCAGGAAGCGCTGCAGCAGGCTGCTGTCCTTCCAGCGGCTGGCCAGGGCCGCCGCGCCGGACAGATAGAAAGCGCCCAGCAGGAGCGAGAACGCCACGCTGCGCAGGCCGTCCTCGTCGATCAGGTAGCAAATCAGGAAAGCCAGGATCGCCAGGCCGCCCAGCACCAGGGTCGGACGGCGCCAGCCTTCGCGGCCGACGGCTTCCCAGGAGGCGCCCGCCTCGACCGCCACGCCGGCCAACAGCAGCGCATAGCCGCCGGGGACCGCGATAGCCGGGGGCACGACATTGCTCGCGCCCAAGGCCAGCAGCAGCCAGGCGCCGCCCTGGATCTGCTTGGACAGGCTCCACGCCGACAGGGCCTGGGAACGGACCGGGCCGTAATCGAAGAAAGTCAGCAGCGCGACCAGGGCCAGGTTGCCCAGGGCCAGGACCAATACCATGGTGGAGGCGTCCAAGGTCATCATGTCAGTACTCGTGTTCGACCTGGGTGGTGCCGTCGCCGACCTTGCTGGCCCAGGCGCGGGCGAAATATTCCTGTTCCGCGCCGCTGGGCGGCTCGTGCCAGAACACGATCAGGGTGCCCTTGTGATCGTGCAGCTGGGTCAGCTTCTCGACGAAACGCGGATTTCCGTCGGCATCCGCCAGGGCCATCGCATAGCCGTACACGCGCTGCAGCCGCTCGATCCGGTCCGGCTCGGTCGGGCTGTTGGTGGCGGTGATCGTGGGATGGTCCAGGAACATGGAAGCTCAATAGGGTCTGGTCGAGTGGCGCGTGGCGGCCAGCTTATCAGAAAGCGATGCCTGGCAACAAGCTGCGCCGGGCCGCCCCGCCCTCGCCTATACTGCTCACCATGTCCGCCCCCGCCGACCCGCCTTCGCCCGAGCAGCCGCCTCCGCTGGTACGCACCGAGGGCGACCGCCGCACCCTGGAATTCATGCCCGGCGACATCCAGAGCGAAATGCGGCTGTCGCGGCCCGACGCGCTGGTGCTGGCCTACGCCCGCGCCATGATGTGCTTCGCCCTGTTCGCGCCGCGCCCGCACCACATCGTGATGGTGGGCCTGGGCGGCGGTTCGCTGGCCAAGTTCTGCTACCGGCGCTTTCCCCGCGCCCGGATCACGGTGCTCGAGCTGCGCGCCGACGTGATCGCCCTGCGCGAGCAATTCCACGTGCCGCCGGACGATGCGCGCCTGCGCGTGCTGCACTGCGACGCCACGCGCTGGCTGGCGGCCAATCCCGGCCAGGCCGACGTGCTGCTGGTGGACGGCTTCGACGCCAGCGGCCTGCCGTCCGCCCTGTCGAGCGCGCGCTTCTATGCCGACTGCCGGCGCTGCCTGCGCCCGGACGGGGTGATGGTTGCCAACATCTTCACATACGATCCTGACTATGTCGCTGCGGTGCAACGCCTGCGCGCCGCCTTCGATGGCAGGCTGGCCTGGTTCCGCGGCATCGCCGGCAACAACCAGATCCTGTTCGCCGTGCGGCCCGGGGCCGCTGCGGCGTCCCCGGGCGCCGCCGAACGGCGGTTGCTGCGCATCCTGCGGCCGCGCGGCTTCGGCTGGGCCTGGACCAACCGCCTGCTGGCGCGCGCAGTGCTTGCCTGGCTGTCACGCCGCGCTGTCTGAGGTCTGCCACAAGGGGGTGGACGAATCGTCCAGAGGGGCACATTTCGTTTGCGAAACCACCCGTTTTTGTGACAAACTGGCGCGCACTAATGCCCATTGGCAAGCCCTCTTACACTCAGATCAAAGTAGCCACCCTGGACCAACACATGCCGCGTCGCCGCCTGCCCTTGTCGCTCACCCTCGCGGCGGCCCTCACGCTCGGGGGCGGCCTGGCCGCATCCGGCGCCCTGTTCCTGGGCGTCAGCCACCTCGAATGCGACAACATGGCGCTCGCCTTTGCGCAGCGCGCGGACGAGCGCGTGGCTGCGGTGCGCCAGGGCATGGACCAGGCGGTCGAGGTCCTGACCGTCACCAATCAGCTGTTCGCGCGCGGCGAGCCGGTCTCGCGCCAGCAGTTCGCCGACTTCACCTCGGCCCTGCTGGAACGCCACCGCTTCATCCAGGCCTTCAACTACCACCGCGTGGTGCGGGCCGAGGACCGCGCGGCGGCCGAAGCCGCCCTGCAGCAGGTCCGCCCGAACACCATCTTCACCGAGCTGCGCCCGGAAGGCCAGGTGCCGGCCCCGATGCGCGGCCGCTACCACGTGGTCGACTACCTGGAACCGATGGCAGGCAACGAAGCCGCCTTCGGCCTGAACGTGTCGCAGAACGCAGAAGTGATGGGTGCGCTCGACATCGCCCGCGGTTCCGGCCGCGCCGCCGCCACCGGCCTGTTCGCCCTGGCCCAGGACGCCACGCCCCAGCCCAGCTTCGAGATGATCCTGCCGATCCTGGACAAGGATGGCGCGATGACCGGCGATACCGCCGTGATCATCCGCGGCAACGAACTGGTGCGCTCCTCGCTGGCCGGCGCCGGCCTGCTCGAATCGAACGACATCTTCGTGTCGGTGTATGCCAGCGAGCATGCGGACGCGAGCAAGCGCCTGCTGTCCACCGGCCCGACCCAGGTCTCGCACGACCACTTCCTGGCCGACTGGCTGATGCCCGACGGCCCGGCCGTGCACAGCACCGTGCTGCGCATCGCCGGCCGCCCGTGGCGCATCGACGTCGCCGCGGCGACCCGTCCCTTCCTGGCCGACCACATGGCGTCCACCGCCCTGCTGGTGGGCGGCATCCTGATCACCCTGCTCAGCACCGCCTTCGTGCAGGCGTCCGGCCAGCGCGCGCGCAAGGTCCAGCAGCTGGTGCGCCAGCGCACTGCCGACCTGCGCCGCACCAACCGCCGCCTGGTCGAGGACATGATCGCCCGCGAGCGCGCCGAGAAAGCCCTGCAGCAGAGCGAGCAGCGCTTCCGCCAGCTGGTCTCGATGTCCTCCGACTGGTACTGGGAACAGGACGCGGCGCTGCGCTTCACCATGGTCACCGGCGCCTTCACCGAAAAGACCGGCGTGCCGGTCGACACCGTGCTGGGCAAGACGCGCTGGGAATTCCAGCCCGACCTGCTCGAGACCGAGGCCGGGCGCTCCCACATCGCCCAGGTCAAGGCGCACGAGCCCTTCGCCAACCTCGAATACAAGACCGTCGACGAGTTCGGCGACACCCGCTGGTTCTGCGTCAACGGCCAGCCGGTGTTCGACGAGACTGGCACCCTGGCCGGCTACCGCGGCACCGGCAGCGACATCACCGAGCGCAAGCTCACCGAGCAGCGCGTCCACCATGTGGCCCAGCACGACGTGCTGACCGGCCTGCCGAACCGCTCCCTGCTCCAGGACCGCCTGGGCCAGGCGATCGCCTACGCCACCCGCAGCGGCTACCCGGTATGGGTGATGCTGATCGACCTGGACCGCTTCAAGTTCGTCAACGACAGCATGGGCCACAAGGCCGGCGACGTGCTCCTGATGACGGTGGCGGCGCGCCTGCGCGGCTCGCTGCGCGACACCGACACCGTGGCGCGCCTGTCGGGCGACGAATTCGTGGTGATCCTGTCCGAGCACGCCGAGGAGCCGCTGCGCCCCGAGATCGTGCAGCGCGTGATGGATTCGGTGGCCCAGCCGGTCATGCTCGGCACCAAGGAATTCTTCGTCACCTGCTCGATCGGCGTGGCGGTCTACCCGAGCGAAGGGACGCCGGCCGACAGCCTGATCGAACACGCCGACATCGCGATGTACAGCGCCAAGAAGATGGGGCGCAACAACTTCCAGTTCTACACCCCGGCGATGAACGAAGAGTCGCTGGAGCGCGTGCGCATCGAGGGCGCGCTGCGCAATGCGCTGGAGCGCAACGAATTCGTGCTGCATTACCAGCCCCAGGTCGACCTCAAGAGCGGCCGCATCGTCGGCATGGAAGCCCTGATCCGCTGGAACCACCCGGAGCTGGGCATGGTTCCGCCGGTGCGCTTCATCGGCATCGCCGAGGAAACCGGCCTGATCGTGCAGATCGGCGCCTGGGTGATGCGCACCGCCTGCGCCCAGAACAAGGCCTGGCAGGATGCGGGCCTGGGCAAGCTGAGGGTGGCCGTCAACCTGTCGGCGCGCCAGTTCGGCGCGGCCGACCTGATCGCCAGCCTGGAATCGGTGCTGAACGACACCGGCCTCGATCCGGACTGCCTGGAGATCGAGCTCACCGAAAGCCTGTTCATGAGCGACGTGACGCCGGCGGTGGAGTTGCTGCACCGCATGAAGTCGCTGGGCGTGAACCTGTCGATCGACGACTTCGGCACCGGCTATTCGAGCCTGTCCTACCTGTCGCGCTTCCCGATCGACGTGCTCAAGATCGACCGCTCCTTCGTGGCCGACATCACCCACGACGTCAACGACGCGGCGATCGTCACCTCGATCATCGCGCTGGCGCACAACCTGAAGCTGGCGGTGATCGCGGAAGGCGTGGAAACGGCCGAACAGCTGGACTACCTGCGCACCCACGGCTGCGACGAGATGCAGGGCTATTACTTCAGCAAGCCGCTGCCGGCCGCGGACTTCGAGCAGATGCTGCGCCAGGGGCGCTGCCTGGCGCTGCCGGCGCCGGAAGACGAGGCCTTCGCCGCTTCGGCGGCCTGAAACCAGGGTGCGGCGCCTTCGCCGCCCTCCCTGGCGGGCTTCGGAAAATTCCTACAGCAAAAAAAATTGACCACAAATAACTTTTTGTGGCCAATACGACATCATTAGCGATACAATATCCGTGTCTCTTTTGCAATCCCGAGTCCCGGAGAATACGATGATGAACGAAACGCGTGAGTTGCCCGCCGAAGCAGCACAGCGCAGGCAGCGCACCGACAGCCGCACGCGCGACCTGGTGAACCAGGCGATCGCGTCGGTTCCGACCCTCGGCCTGCAGCGCGCAGCCGAATTCCTGGCGACGATGAACGTCCCGGCTGAAGTGGCCGTCCGGGTGCTGGTCTATCCGCACCGCCGCCGCGCCAACTGAGTCCTTCACGTGCGCCTTGCGCGCACGCTGAGCGCGAACCGGGCCGAGGCGCGGCGCGGTTTTCGCGCGATGCCGCGGCCGCTCGGGCCGGGCATGCCTGTCCCTCAGCGCTTCTTTTCCTGCTGGACGATGTCGGCCAGCGACTCCCGTCCTTTCTCGGTCAGCAGGTAGCCACCCGCCTCGTTCGCGGCGACGTGCGATTTGAGGTTCAGGAACTGCAGCACCTCGGCGTCGACCGCCGCCTGCGGATCCTCCGCCAGGGCGCGCAATCCCACCACGCAGCGGCGCAGGAACAGTACTTCCTGCCCCTTCCTGGTCAGCGTGATGCGGCCGTCGCGGCCGAATTCGATCATCTTCAGGCCCGAAAGGCGCTTGGCGTTGCGCCCCACGCAGGCGGTGGAGGTATCCTTCTTCGTGCCACGGCGCACCAGCTCGAGGGCGTCGTATTCGTCTGTCGTCAGCTTTTCGTTCTTCATTACCGCTTTCAAATCAATCAGGGCGCGCCATGGTAACCGGGGCGACCGTCTGCGGCAACTGCGGCGACGCCGCGGGGCTGCGTTGCTAGCGCAGCGAACGCAAGGCGTACCACCCGAGCCCGAGGCTGGCGGCCAGTCCCAGCGCCATCGCCAGCTGCATGCGGCGCGTCTCGACGGCGCCGCGTCCCAGGTAAATCTTGTTGTACAAAGTCGAACCCATTGTCTCCTCCTGCCGTGGGGTGGTATGGCTTTAATTATAGAAAACCATGCATTGCAGCCGCGTGACAAGCAGCACGCCGGCACACCTGGGCGGCAAAAAAGCAACACCGGGCCTCCGCCTAGCGCGCGCCGGACGGCATGGGGGCCTGTTAGGATCATACGACATTGACAACTTTTACCGGAGCACAGCATGAACGATCCGACCAAGGCGGACCCGGCCAACAGCCGGCCCGGCATCTTCGACGAGGCCGACATCGGCAGCGGCGAAAAGACCCCTGGCCAGCGCGAAACCGAAGAGATGATCCGCCAGATTCCGCCGCTGCCGCCCTCCAACCGGCAATCCGGCGAAGGACAGCCGCTGCAGGGCGAAGGAGACAAGGGCAAGGGCGCCCAGCCGGAGTCCGGCAACCGCCAGGCCTCCGGCGCCTGAATGAAGCGGTAACTGAAGCGTTAACTCAGCTTGCCCGGATCGGCGGTTCGGGCAGGCGCGGCTCCTGGACGGGAGCGTTGGTGGGATCCGGCACGTCGTCCGGCACCGGCGGCTGCGGCGGCGGCTGCTTCGGATCGGTGGGCGTGTCGGGCTCGGGCGTGATATGCGCCTCGATGGTGGTGAAATCGCGCAGAGGGTCCTGCGCCGTGAGCATGTTCATGGTGGGCCTCTCAGTGACTCAGTGAAGTCGAAACCGTGCGCCGTCCATGCGGCGCGGCGCACGAGAGCGGGAAGGCAAAGGGCTTGCCTCCGTGGGTAATGCTGCGGCGGGCGGGCGCCCGCCGCGAAAGCTGCGTAGGCCGCGGCTTAATGGTTCTGCTTCTGCTTCGCGCCGCCGCCCGCGCCCTTGTCGGTGCTGGCGCGTTCGCGCGACATGTGGTCATGGCTGCTCTTGTCGCTCACGCCGGCGCGTTCCTTGGCCTGGTCCTGCTCGGACTTGTTGTTGTTGGCCGATTGCTGGTTCTGCTGTCCGCTCGATTTGGAATTGCTCATCGTATGCCTCCTGATCAAAACGTTGGGTGTCGTGCGCAGCCTAGCACGGATGCGGCGGGCAGGTTTTCAATCGTGCGGCGGCTCGGCTATAGTGGAAGCCCCTTCATTCGACACCCGCCCATGCGCCTTCTTCGCCTGCTTCCGCTCTCCCTCCTGGCCGCCCTCCACGCCCAGGCCGCGCCGATGAAACTGGCCGACTACCTGGCGCTGAGCGGACCCGCGCCCGGCGCGCGCATCGCCTATGGCCCGGCGGCCTCGCAGTACGCGGAACTGTTCCTGCCTCAGGGGCAGGGCCCCTTCCCGGTGGCCGTGCTGGTGCACGGCGGCTGCTGGACCAGCAAGTTCGGGGGCATCGCCCAGCTGCGCAACATGGCGGGCGCCCTGGCGCAGCGCGGCATCGCGGTCTGGAACGTCGAATACCGGCGGGTGGACGAGCCGGGCGGCGGCTATCCGGGCATGTACGAGGACATGCATGCGGCGCTGGACGCCCTGCGCGCCCAGGCCGGCAAGCAGCCGCTCGACCTGGACCGCATCGTGGCGGTCGGCCATTCGGCCGGCGGCCAGCTGGTGCAATGGATCGCCGGACGGGAACGCATTCCGCAAAGCAGCCCCCTGTACCGGACCAATCCGCTGCCGGTCCGCCATATCGTGAGCCTGGGCGGCCTGGCCGACCTGCGCAAGGAAGCGGCCCTGATCCAGTCCAGCTGCGGACGCGATACCGCCCAGCTGGCCGGCACGGCAAGCGCGCAGCGGCCGGACGTGTTCGTGGATACCAATGCCGCCGAACTCACGCCGAACGGCAGCCGCACCTGGCTGGTAACCGGCGCCCTCGACACCATCTCGCCGCCGCGCGTGGCGCACGACTACGCCGCACGCGCGCGCGCCGCCGGCGACCGCGCCGAGGTCGTAATCCTGCCCGAGGCCAGCCACTACGACGAGGTGGCGGCCAGCTCGCCCGCCTGGCCGCAAGTACTGCGCGTCATCGAGGGCGCGCTCGGCCTCAATCCTTGAACAGCGAGGCCACGCGCCGCGCCAGCGGCGCTTCCAGCACCAGCTCGCTGCGCGCCACCGCGACGCAGGGCAGGATCCAGCCCTCGCGCTTTTCGTCGGCCGACAGGCCGGGCCACTCGATCAGGTAGGCCACCTGTCCGCTGCGCAGGCGGCAGATGCAGGTGCGGCAGGTGCCGTTGCGGCAGGAACTGGGCAAGTCCAGCCCCGCGTGTTCCGCCGCGTGCAACAGGGTGGTGCTCTCGTCCGCGCCGAAGCTTTCACCGCTCGGCTGCAGAGTAATCGTATGGATCGTGGGAGACATAGGCGCCGATTGTAGCGCGACCGCTCCTCCATTCCTGAAAGCATGCTGGGTTCGTTCTCGCACAGACTCGACTGCTGGGCCTCTCTACGCTGGAAACTCCAGAAGCGAGAGCAGGAGTACGATATGAAACGAACGATGACCGCCCCCCTGATCATGGCCGCCCTGATCGGCGCCCTTCCCCACCTGGCCAGCGCAGCCCAGGCCGGCAACACGCAGCCGCCCGCGGCCCAGCCCGCACTGCCCGCACCCGCACAGGAAGCCCCGGCGCCCGGCGCCACCCTGGCCATGCCTGGCCAGCGGGCGATGCCGGGAACGGCCCCGGCAGCCCGGGGCCAGGCGAGCGCCAAGCAGGCCCAATTCGAGCGCCTGCTGCGCGCCCAGGTGCTGCTCGACCGCGCCCACTTCTCGCCCGGCGAGATCGACGGCGCCTATGGCTCCAACATGCGCCAGGCCCTGAGCGGCTTCCAGGCCGCACGCAAGCTGCCGGTCACCGGCAAGCTGGACGAGGCCACCTGGAACGCGCTCAACGAAGACAACAGTCCGACCCTCCTGACCTACACCCTGGTGGAAGCCGACGTCGCCGGTCCCTTCCGCCCGGTGCCGGAAGATATGATGGCCAAGGCCTCGCTGCCGGCGCTCGGCTACGCCAGCGCGGTCGAGGGCCTGGGCGAGAAATTCCACGCCAGCCCCAAGCTGCTCGAACGCCTCAACCCGGGCAAGAGCATGGCGCGCGCCGGCGAACAGATCATTGTGCCGAACATCGTCGGCAAGTCCGCGCTGGCCAAGGCCAGCAAGGTGGTGGTGCGCGATTCGACCAAGACCCTCATGCTGTTCGATGCCGGCGGCCAGCTGCTGGCCCAGTATCCGGCGTCCACCGGCAGCCAGTACGATCCGCTGCCGGTCGGCACCTGGAAGATCGAGGGCGTGCACGCGAATCCGGTGTACAACTACAACCCGAAGCTGTTCTGGGATGCCGAGCCGGGCGACAAGAAGGCCAAGGTAGCGCCGGGGCCGAACAACCCGGTGGGCGTGGCCTGGATCGATTTGTCGAAGCCGCACTACGGCATCCACGGCACCCCGGTGCCAGGCCACGTGGGCAAGACCGAATCGCATGGCTGTATCCGCCTGACCAACTGGAGCGCCGCCGAAGTGGCGGGCCTGGTGGCGGCCGGAACAGAGGTGGTCCTGCAGGACTGATGCTCTAGAAACGATCGAACGGAGGACGAGATGAAATGGCTGATGACCTTCCTGGCCGGCGCGCTGGTCGGCGCCGGGGTGCTGTTCGTGTTCCTGAACGAGGTGCCGGAAGAGCCGGCGCCGGTGGCCGCAGTGGCGCCGCCGCCACCGGCACCCGCGGCGGCTCCCGCGGCGCCCGCAGCGCCTGAAGCGGCGCCGCCCGCCCAGGGCCAGGGAGGCTCGGTAGTGCAGACCGACCTGTCCGACACCGAGCTGCCGATGCGTCCGTCCTCCAGCTCCCTGTCCGCCGCCAACGCCACGCCGGGGACCGCTTCCGCCGTTCCGGGCAAGCTGATGGTGCCGGTCCAGGGCGTGAAGGCCTCGGCCCTGACCGACACTTTCGACCAGCCGCGCGGCAACCAGCGCCACCACGAAGCGCTGGACATCATGGCGCCCAAGGGCACGCCAGTGGTCGCGGCCGCCGACGGCAAGGTCGTCAAGCTCTTCACGAGCAAGCCCGGCGGCCTGACCGTCTACCAGTTCGACCCGAGCGAAAAATTCGCCTACTACTACGCCCATCTCGACCGCTATGCGGACGGCCTGCAGGAAGGCATGGTGCTCAAGCGCGGCGACGTGCTGGGCTATGTGGGCGTCACCGGCAATTCGGATCCGAACGCGCCCCACCTGCACTTCGCCGTGGTCGAACTCACGCCGGAAAAGCAGTGGTGGAAAGGCACGCCGCTCAATCCGTATCCGCTGCTCAAGGAGTGAGCTCGGCGCCGCCGGCAGGTTCGTCGATGTCCGTCCCGACGTTGATCGCCGCGTAGGCGCGCTGCACGGCCACCGCCTCGGCGCTGTCCTTGCCGTACAATTCCTCCGCCGAGAGGATCATCTTGGCGCGCGCATCCGCGTAGTTGGTGCTGGACGTGAACTTGGTGGTATTGGCGTGGAACCAGATGCGGAAGGCCTTGTCGGTCCCGATGCCGCTCATGGCCGCCGGTTCCTTGACCAGGTACTTGCTGTAGGCGTCGCTGTCCTTGTCCGCATCCGAGCCGCGCGCCAGGAAGTAGAACATGCGGTTGTTCGGGCCGCTGCTGTAGTGCACGTCCAGGCGCCGCAGGCGGGTGCTCCAGGCGTCATGGCTGATGCCATCCTTGCTCGGCTTGACCATGTAGCGCAACGGCGTGCCGTTGCGGCTGATCTCGGTCCCCAGCATCCAGTCGTTGCCCTCGTCGGGAATGACTTCGCCCTTGCCGCCCGCGCGGGCGTAGGCTTCCACGACTTCCCCCGAGATATCGGAGCTCGATTCGTTCAGGCCGCCGGACTCGCCCGCATACACCAGGTTCGAGGTCGCCGCCGTCACCCCGTGGCCCATCTCGTGGCCGATCACATCGATCGAGCCCAGGCTGGTGAAATAGGTGCCGTCGCCGATGAACATGCAGCGGCAGGTGTCGCTGTAATAGGCGTTGTCGTAGCCGCGGTTGACGTGGGCGGCGATGTAGGTGGCCGTGTCGTGGCCGTCGAGCGAGCGCCAGCCCAGCACGTTCTTCATGGTGTCGTAGGTATTCATCAGGCCCCACATCGCGTTCACGGCGGCGGTCTGGCCGTTGGGAGCCGTGGTGCTGCTGCCTTCGACGAACTGCTTGCCGTCGCCCCAGGTGTTGGTGGCGTTGGTGTAGACCTTGCCGGCGCTGCCGCCGTTGTTGGCGTTGGTGATCGCCATCGCCCCGAAGGTGCCGCCCTTGCCGCGCTCCGGGTCGAGCATGCGGTACAGGCCGTCGGAGAGGGTCGTGCTGAGCGGGACTTCGCCGTTGTACTGGCTCTTGCCGACGCCGGTCGCGGTCTGCAGCATGCTCCACTGGTCGATCAGCTGGCCGTCGCGCGCGCTGACGACGGTGTCGTGGTACAGCGGCTGCTCCCCCAGGCGCATGCGAGTGCGCACCAGCCAGGCGAGTTCGTAGTGGTCGACGGTCTCCTGCAGGTCGACGGCGTTCAGTTCTTCCTCGGCTTTGTTCTCCGCACCCGGTGCGCGCTCGTCGCGCATGACCGGATAGATCAGGAGCTCGGCGCGCGGCGCGACGATGTGGGCGGCGCCGGGCACCAGGTGGGCCATGGCCGCCGCGATCGCCGCCTTGGCGCCCAGTTGCGGCCTGACGTTGAAGCTGACGGTCTTGGCGCCCAGGCGGTTGGCCGCGCCCCGGCCCAGGTGCAGCCGGCGCGGCGAGGCGCTTTCCGACACCACCTTCAGCCTGTCGTCGAGCACCACCACCGAATCGGAACCGAAGATGCGCAAGCCTTTATAGGTGTGCGCCGCGCGCACCACCTGGGTGCCGCGGGCGCCCGGATGCTGGCCGAGGACGCGGTAGGAATGGTCCTGGTCGAGGCCCTGGGCGGCGCGCGAGGTGGTGAGCTGTCCCAGCACCGAGGCCCTGCCCTTCGCGTCCAGGCTCTGGGGCGGGCTCATGATGGGCGCGGCGCTTGCGCCCTGGAGGAGCAGGATCGCGGCCGCGAGACAGGCCGCGGTGCGGGTGAAGGGCCGGCTTTTGTGCGAAGTATGCTGCGGGGTCGTGTGGGGGATCATCTCGTCTCCATCCGGTCAGTCCCGGCCTCGGGCGGGCACGGGTCATCGGCCAGTGTGGACGAGCTTGTAGAGGAGAATTTGCTTGGACGCAAAAGATTTGCCGGTGCGGGTCGCGCGGCGGCAAAGGATGTGAGGGAGGTGGTGATGCGGATGCGGAAGGCTGGCGGCTAATGCCTTTGAGTTTGCCGACAGACCGTCGTCCCGGGACTGGGCGTCCCCCTTGGCCGGGAACGACGTTCATATGCTGCGAACGGGCTTAACGATAGCGGTCGCGCCGGTTAAGGAGGTACCAGGCAGTACCTACTACAGCAGTAGCAATCGCCGCCTTCTTCACCAGCCCACCCGGATTGTGCTTCCACTCGGCTTGCAAGCCCATCTCGGCGAACACATTCGGCACCTTCCCATGCGCCAGGTCGTCGACAACGCCCTCGACCACATTGACCCGGTCCGCCAGCAGCAAAAGCATCCAGTGCCGCAAATCGTTCTCGGTGGACTTGAACGCCGCACGCCGGATCATCCCCGACAGCCCGGACGGCGGCTGCGCCGTCCCGAACAGCGGCGTGATGCCGGGACGCTCAGGCGACACCAGCACCTCCACGCGCTCCGGCTGTTTCTCCGGCAAACCTTCCTTGGCGTCCGTGTAGCGCGGCGGCGTGCGCTCCATCGGCACGGCGGGGCGGTTCTTGCGGTCGAGGTCCGCGCCCCAGCCCTGGATGTGCGACAGCTCATCCGGCGACGGGCGGCGCGGCACGATGTGCCCCTGGGTCGGATGCGCGTGGACATGCCCCTCCGCGCCGTGGTGGTGGTGGTGTTCGGTCATCTCGTGACGTGTTTCCATATTCCCTCCTCAGTGCAATGCGGTTGCCGACACCGCACGCACCTGGTCGGCGTTGGGCGGAATCAGGACGGTCTTGATGCAGTTGTCGAGCTTGCTCGAGAACATGTGGTACGCCTCGGCGACCTCCTCCAGCGGCACCCGGTGGGTGATGATTTCCTTCGGGTTCAGGCGGCCCTCGCGGATGTGCTCGATCAGGCGCGGCAGGTGGCGCTTGACGCTGGCCTGGTTCATGCGCAGGGTCAGGCCCTTGTTCAGGGCATTGCCCATCGGGACGGCGTTGAAGGTCGGGCCGTAGACGCCGACGATGGACACGTTGCCGCCCTTGCGCACCGAGTTGATGCACCAGTGCAGCACGGTGGCCGCGCCGGCCTGCATTTTCATCAGGCGCCCGGTCAGGGTCTGGGCGATGCTGCCGGCCGCGTCGCCGCCGACCGCGTCGATACAGACGTCGGCGCCCATCCAGTCGGTCATCTTCTTGATGTGCAGCGCCATGTCGTCCACTTCGCGGAAGTTCACCACTTCGCACTGCGCATAGCGCTTGACGAACTCGAGCCGGTATTCCACTTCGTCGACCACGATCACTCGGCCCGCGCCCATCAGCCAGGCCGACTTGGCGGCGAAGATGCCGACCGGCCCTGCTCCGAACACGACCACGGTGTCGCCCTGCTGGATGTCGCCCATCTCGGCCGCCTGGTAGCCGGTCGGCAGCGCGTCGGTGAGCAGCACGGCGTCGTCGTCGTCGATGTCGTGCGGGATCACCAGCGGGCCGACGTCGGCCATCGGCACGCGCACCAGCTCGGCCTGGCCGCCGTCGTAGCCGCCCGCCGTGTGCGAGTAGCCGTAGATGGCGCCCACCGCCGTGGCCTCGGCGTTCGTGTTGTGGCAGTTGCCGTACAGCTCGTGCTGGCAGAAGAAGCAGGAACCGCAGAAGATGTTGAAGGGCACCAGGACCTTGTCGCCCACCTTCAGGTTCTGCACGCCGGAGCCGACTTCCTGCACCACGCCGATGAATTCATGGCCGAAGGTATGTCCGACGCGGGTGTCGGGCACCATGCCGTGGTACAGGTGCAGGTCCGAACCGCAGATGCAGGTGCGGGTGACGCGCACGATGGCGTCGCCCGGGTGCTCGATGACCGGTTCGGGCTTCTGGTCGGCGCGGACGCGGTAAGGCCCGCGGTAGTTCATTGCCAGCATAAGTCCTCCTCCTCAATGGTTTGACGAAGTCCGCCCAACAGGACGAACTGTTGTGCCAACACGTTATGTCAAAATACCAAGGAAGGCGATACGCGCACGGAAACGAAATGATGAATTCGCCGATTTTTTACGAAGATGCACGCAAAAGCATTCACGTACAGAAATTTTAGGCGCATGCATCCTTATAGCTGGCGCGCTTCAAAGGTGTTGCAATCCTCCACCTTGCCGCTGTCCAGGCCGCGGCGGAACCAGCGTACCCGCTGGGCCGAGCTGCCGTGGGTAAAGGAATCGGGCACCACCACGCCGCGCGACTGTTTCTGCAGCGCGTCGTCACCGATGGCCGAGGCCGCCGCCAGCGCCGCTTCCACGTCGCCCTGCTCCAGGATCTGTTCGCGCTGGTTGGTGCGGTTGGCCCATACGCCGGCGAAGCAGTCGGCCTGCAGTTCCAGGCGCACCGAGAGCGCATTGCCCTCGCTTTCGGACAGGCGCTGCTGGGCGGAATGCACCTTGTCGGACAGGCCCAGCAG
Source organism: Massilia sp. AB1 (assembly GCF_018119385.1). Taxonomy (NCBI): domain Bacteria; kingdom Pseudomonadati; phylum Pseudomonadota; class Betaproteobacteria; order Burkholderiales; family Oxalobacteraceae; genus Massilia; species Massilia sp. AB1. The sequence continues at coordinate 79,954 of NZ_JAGKSG010000023.1, forward strand.
GTTCTGCACGTGGTGCCCCACCTCATGCGCGATCACATAGGCCTGCGGGAATTCTCCGGACACATTGAAGCGCTGCTGCATCAGGCGGAAGAAGTCGAGGTCGATGTAGACCCGCTGGTCCGGCGGGCAATAGAAGGGGCCAGTGGCGCTCTGGCCGGTGCCGCAGGCGGTGGGCGTGGCGCCCTCGAACAGCACCAGGCGCGCCGGCGTGTACTGGGCGCCCTGCTCGCGGAAGATGGCGGCCCACACGTCTTCGGTATAGGCCAGGGTGGTGCGCACGAACTGGGTTTCGCGGTCGTTGGCCGGCTCCGCGCGGGTCTGCTGCTGCACCGGCGCCGGCGAGCCGCCGCCCAGCAGACTCAGGATGGTGCCGGGATCGACCCCGAAGATGGCGCCGCCGATCAGGGCGATCACCAGGGTGCCGATGCCCACCGTGCGCCCGCCGAATCCGAATCCACCGCCTCCGCCGCGGCGGTCCTCCACGTTGTCGCTCTGACGGTCGCCTTCCCATTTCATGCTGTTCTCCTCCGGCGCCGGGGTCTATTTGCCTCCGTGCCGCTTCAGGTTGCTCGTATCGGGCCGTTCGCGCGCATCCTTGGTGCGGAAATCGTCCGCCGGCGCTATCCCCGCGCGCGCCTCGTCATGCAGGCTGCGCTCGTGGCGTTCGCGTTCGATTTCGCGTGCGATGCGGTCGCGCGGAATATCGTCCCGTTCTCTGGTAGCCATCGTCTCTCTCCCATTGTTGTGAACGGCTGTCCTGCCCAGTATGGACAGGGGCCGGCACACTCACTGTACGACCATTCACATAGTGCAGCAATTTTGCAGGAAAGCCGTGCACGCTTGGGTTGGGCAACGCACGGAAGCCGCTTCGCCCGCGTGCGAGGCTGGGAGCATGAACCCGTCCCACGCCACCGCCCTGCTTTCACTGGGCAACAGTCTGCGCCAGGCAGGCTACCGTTTCATGACCGTCACGCCCTCCACCCACCGGCGCATCAACTGCCGCCCCGGGAACGAGCGCGCGCTGGACCTGCGCGGCATCTTCGGCTGGAGCCGGCCTTTCGCGCCGGACCTGCTGCCGCCGCGCATGCTGGCGCTGATGCGCGAAGCCGGCATCGTGAAGGAGGAAGGCAGCCTGCTGCGCTCGACCCTGCGGGTGTCCACCTTGGGCGAACAGCTGCTGTTCCACTCGGCCTACCCGACCGACGCGGACGACTCGGTATTCTTCGGTCCGGATACCTACCGCTTCGTGGGCACCATGGAACGGGCCTTTCCCTGGCTGGGTTCGGGGCCGACGCGGGCGGTCGACATCGGCTGCGGAGGCGGCGCGGCGGCGATCACGATCGCCCACAAGTTCCCGCACGCGGAAGTGATCGGGACCGACGTCAACGAGAAGGCCCTGGCGCTGGCCGCCGTGAACGGGCGCCTGGCGCGTACCGCCAACCTGGAACTACGGCAGAGCGACCTGTTCGATGGGCTGGAAGGCGACTTCGACCTGATCGTCTCGAACCCTCCCTACATCCTGGATGAGGACGAGCGGCCCTACCGCCATGGCGGCGGCGAGCGCGGCGCGGAAATCTCGCGCCGGATCGTCGAAGAGGGGCTTGAACGGCTGCGGCCGGGAGGTAGCCTCATGTTGTACACCGGGGTGGCGATCAGCGGCCCGGACGACCATTTCCTGGACAGCGTGCGGGCGCTGCTGGAACGGGCCTGCGGCAACTGGCATTACGAGGAGCTGGACCCGGATATTTTCGGCGGTCAGCTCGGGGAGCCCGGCTATGAAGAGGTGGAACGCATCGCGGCCGTCTGGCTGCATGCGGTGAAGCGCTGAAGCGGGGGCGGCGCCGGGGGCGCCCGCCCCCCGCAGGCCGGCCGGGGGTTGAAGTCCG
>NZ_JAGKSG010000024.1:0-79383 GCF_018119385.1 Massilia sp. AB1
CGCCCCGCCGGGGGGGGGGCCTGGGGGGCGGGCGCGCTGCTGCCGGCGCCGGTCTTGCCCGGCCTGGTGCTGGCCTGCGTCGCGTTCTGGGGCGTGTTCATCAGCGACACCGCGACGCGCGACTTCGCGGCAGGCTGCGACGACCTGGGCGCCGCCGTGCCGGGCGGCGCCCGGCGCCGCTTCCTGCGCCAGTTCCTGGCCGCCGCCGTGCTGGGCTGGATGTTCATGGGCATTGCCGCACTGCGCTGGCTGCCGGATGCGCCCGAGCGGGCGGCCGCGGTCGTGGGCGGCGTGGCGGCGCTCGCCGCCTTCGCCTCGCTGCTGGGCCTGCTGAGCCGCACGCCGCGCCTGTTCCTCGGCCTGTTCCTGTTCGGCCTGTACGTGGCGGTGAACGCACGCGGGATGCCGATGCTGGACGTGGTCGGCTTCAATGGCGCAGCGACGGCGCAGTCGGCAGGGACGATCCTGGCGGCGGGGCTGGCGGCCCTCGGCTTGGGCTACGCGTGGAGCCGGCGCAGCGCGTAAGCCGTTTGCGCAAGCCCGCGTCGCGGCCAAAACGACTTCACTATACTGGCACCTCGCGCATGGCAGAGGGGGCAATGCAATGTGGAAATCGAGCTGGGCAAGGTGGGCGGCGGCGCTGGGCTTCGCGCTCGGCGGCTTCTTCGACGGCATCCTGCTGCACCAGATCCTGCAGTGGCATCACCTGCTCAGCCTGGTGCGCGGGATCGACGACCTGCGCACCCAGGTGCTGTGGGACGGCTACTTCCACCTCCTGATGTATGCGGTCGCGCTGGCCGGCCTCTGGGGCCTGTGGCGCGCGCGCCAAAGCACGGGCGTGGCCTGGGGCTGGCCACTGGTGGGGGCGGTGCTGGCCGGCTTCGGCGCCTGGCACCTGGTCGACGCGGTGCTGTCGCACTGGCTGCTCGGCATCCACCGCATCCGTGTCGACAGCGACGATCCCTTGCTGTGGGACCTGGCCTGGCTGGCCGTGTTCGGCGTGCTGCCGCTGCTGGCTGGCTGGAAGCTGATGCGCCGGGGCGGGCCGGAGCTGCGCGGCTCGGCGGCCGCCATGCTGCTGCTCAGCGCGGCCACCGGCGGCGCCGGCGCCTGGGCCCTGCAGCCGCCTGACGGCCTGGGTTCAAGCGCCACCGTGGTCTTCCGTCCCGGCGCGACGCCGCGGGAAGTGTTCGCCGCACTCGACGCCGTCGACGGCCGCCTGGTCTGGAGCGACCGGAAGATGGCCGTGGTCGTGGCGGCGGTGCCGCACGCGCGGCGCTGGGAACTGTACCGGCATGGGGCCATGCTGGTGAGCGGCGCCGCCGTGCCGGCCGGCTGTTTCAACTTCAGCCGGCCCGGCTGATCACCAGACCGGCGTCGTGTGGCGCCAGGCCGGCAGTTCCTGCACCCGCGCGAACCACGCCAGGAGGTTGGGATAGGTCTCCAGCGGCAGGCGCGCCTGCACCAGGTACATCAGCGGGGCCGCCACCGCGTAGTCGGCCAGGGTCACCGTGTCGCCGACCAGCCAGCGGCGCTGCGCCAGATGGGCATCGGCCACCGCCGCCGCGCGGTGCAGGTCGGCGGCGCCGCGCGCCAGCTCGACCGGGTCCGGCTGGCCGCCTTCGACGATCCGTTTCCACACGTTTTCCCAGGTGAGCACGCCCACCGCCGGCGAGAAATGCTGGCAGGCCCAGAACATCCAGCGGTGCACGTCCGCACGCGCCACCGGCGCTTGCGGGTAGATGGTCTGTCCCGGCGTCCGGTCGGCCAGGTACTGCATGATTGCGCACGACTCCCACAGCACGAGGTCCTGGTCCACCAGCACAGGGACTTTGCTGTTGGGATTCATCTCCTCGAGGCGGCGGCGGTCGCCCTCGTTGCCCAGGTTGATCTCGACCAGGTCGAGGGCGAGGCCCAGGTGCTCGGCCGCCATGGTGACGCGGCGCGAATTGGACGACAAGGGATGGTAGTAGAGCTGCATTGCTGTCTCCTTCAGGTTGGATGCAGCAATGCTAAGCAAAGGCGCTGACAGATCCTGTCAGGAGTGTTCCTCGATGCCGCACTCCTGGCGCCACTGGCGCAGCAACTGGTGGCGCGGCGTCGGATAGCGTTCTCCGCTCGGCTCGGCCTGCACGATGCGGTCGATGCGGAAGTGGCGGATCGCGCCGCGCAGTTCGCACCACGCGGCCAGCACCCGGCGTCCCTGGAAGAAGGCCAGGGCGAAGGGCCAGACGATGCGCTGCGAGGCCGCGGCCTGCTCGTCGCGGTAGTCGATGCGCAGCTTGCACTGGTGGCGGATCGCTTCGCGCGCGGGCTGGATGAAGGGATCGGGTCCGGTCGGCTCCGGCCCGGCGGGCACCCACAGGCTGGTGTCGGCCATGTGGTCGCGCAGGTCGCGCGGGGTGGCGGTGGCGATCTTGGCCAGCGCGCGTTCGGCGGCGGTGCTCAGCGCGGCGTCGCCCTGGTGGCGCACCCAGCGCGCGCCCAGCACCAGGGCTTCGAGTTCGTCGCTGTCGAACATCAGCGGCGGCAGGAAGAAGCCGGTGCGCAGCATGTAGCCGACGCCGGCCGAGCCCTCCACGGGAGCGCCGAGCTGGGCCAGGGCCTTGATGTCGCGGTAGATGGTGCGCTCGGACACGCCGAGCTGCTCGGCCAGCGCGCCCGCCGTCACGGGGCGCCGGTTGCCGCGCAGCGCGTCCATCAATTGGAAAAGGCGTCCTGTGCGGCTCATCGTGCTCCTGTGCGTGGCGGGGAGCGAAGATGATATCGGTCTCGCCGCGGCTGGGCAAGAACTCAGCAGCGTAGAGCCAGGTGCCGGTCGATGAGTGGCGCCACCTGCGCGGCGAAAGCGCAGCCGACATCGTGTTCGCCATGGGGAAAGACCTGCAGTTCCGCCTGCGGCAGCAGGGAGGCCAGGCGCTCGCCGGCCCGAAGGGGACTGATCGGATCGGCGTCGCCCCACAGCAGCAGGGTCGGAATGCGCAGCTCGGGCAAGCTGGCGCTGAGATCCTGCCGGTAGCTGGCGAACCAGTCCGGCAAGCCGGGATGGGCGGCGCGGATGGCAGGGCGCCAGTCCTGGGCGCCCAGGGAGTCCATCGGCAAGCCGCCGGACGTCGCGGTCAGCACCAGGTGGGTGATGAGCTCTGGCTTGCGCAGGCTTGCCAGCAGGGCGACGACGCCGCCCATCGATTGCGCGACCAGCGCGCTGGGTCCGTCGATCCGGTCCAGCAGCCTGGAGGCCAGGTCGTCGAGGCCGCGAATGCCTGGGTCGGTTGGCGCGCCGCCGAAGCCGGGCCAGCTCACGTGCACCTGTCGCGCGGGGTGGGTCAGCAAGCTTGACGCGGGGCGCCAGAACTCCGTCCGGCCGAGCGCGCCCGGCAGGAAATACAGCGTGGAGGGCGCGCCCACTCAGCCGGCCAGGCGGCCGAACACTTCGCGCGCCGCCAGGCCGCCGCCGCCGATCAGCAAGGCGAAATACAGGATGGTGAGGACATTGCTGATGTGGCCCAGCAGCACGCAGACGCCGTCGCGCTGCAGCAGGCCGATGGCGAAGAACAGCAATGCCACGGCCGGGAAGGTGTTGCTGAACGGGATCAGCCCGAAAGGCATCATCAGCAGGACCGCGCCCAGGATCAGGGCCAGGTTGTTCAGGTGCTGGATGGGACCGTCCTTCACCAGCCAATGGATGCGGTCGGGGCGGCTCACCTTTTCCAGCTTGTACAGCAGGGGCAGGGCCTTGCGCAGCACCGGGCGCAGCTTCTTGGTGGCGATATGGCGGTGCTTCAGGCTGGACGGAATCCACAGCTCGCGCCCGAACAGGCGGCTCACGCCGATCAGGAGGATGGCGGCCCCAAACACCGTGCTCACGCCGGGAATGGAAATCGGGATCAGGAACACCAGGGTCAGCAGGGCGGTCAGGATCAGCAGGCCTTCGCTGCCGACACGGTGGATCAGGTCGCTCAGGGTGATGCCGGTGGGCGGGAGGGAGCGGACCAGGGAGCGGAGCTTCTGGGAAAGCGGTTCAGCGTGCATTGCGTGGACTTCCGTCGTGCTTTATCGGGTTCATGGGGCCGGCCATTGCCGGGGCGTGCGCGCTCCGGATTGCCGGCCGACAGTATAGTGGAGCAGGGCCCGGCAGCGTGCGTACGCTTGGCCACGGCGTCACGAAAACCACACAAACGCTGTCAAACAGGACAGGGGCCGTCACTGCCACAGCGAGCGCCACCAGCTGGTCTTGCCGCGCAAGTCCTTCAGGGTCTCGAAGGGCGTGGCCTCGAAGCGTGTGTCGTCCTCGTCGTGGCGGTAGCCGGAGAATTCCTTGGCGAGGATGAGCGGGATGTCCATATGATAATGGCCCTCGAAGTTCTCGCTGTCCATCGGCTCCACCTGCGCCAGCAATTCGTGCACGCGCGCCGGCACTTGCCCCTTGCAGAAGATGTTCTCGGGATCGTCGTCGCTCTCGTAGCGCACTTCCCACACCTGGCGGCCGTCCTCCCACAGCGCGCTGGCGACGAAGCCGGCGTGTTCCTCGATGTCGCAGGACAGGGCCTGGCAGGCGGCGGACAGCCTGGCCATGCTGTCGGCCCGGACGATGCGGTGCCCGCAGCCGCGCGCCGCAACCAGGAAGGCGCCGTCCGGCAGCGGATGGGCGACGACGCCGTCGAAGGGATAGCTGCTTTCTTCGTCCGTATGCGCCAGCTCCAGCCGGGACAGGACCTCGTCCGGCTCCAGCCCCTTTACGGCGACCCAGGACAAGGCGATGCCCATCAGGCGCGCCCCTGCTGCGCCCGCAGGCCGGCGGGTGTCGCGGCACGCAGGAAGGCCGCCACGAAGCCGATCCCTGCGCAGCCCCACACCAGGGCGGCGCCGATCTCGAAGGCCGTGCGCAGTTCCGGGTGGCGCAGAGCCAGCGGCACCAGCACCAGCGCGCGCAGCAGGCAGACCGCCGCGATCCCGGCCAGGACGGGGCGCAGCCAGGGCAGGCGCCGCACGACGCCGAGCGCCGAGCAGGCATAGGCGGCGCACACGCCCATCAGGGCGGCGATGGCGGCGGCGCTGGCCGGGGCCAGCCAGGTGCCTGCGCGCGCGGATGCGACGATCACGGGGGGCGCCCCGAACCAGGCGTACCAGGACGGTCCTCCCGCGATCGCGGCCAGGTGGATGGCCACGCCCAGCGTGGCGATCGCCGCCGCCAGGCTAGGCCAAAAGACGGATGTTGTTTTCATCGCTACAGCATAGCGAATCCCGCGCACCGGAAAATACGCGGTTTGTCACGCCTACTGGGCCGCGATCTGCTGGAGCAGGTAGAGGCGCTGGTACAGCCCGCCCTCGATCCGCATCAGTTCCTCGTGCGGACCCGCTTCCGCGATCCGGCCGTGGTTCAGCACGATGATGCGGTCCGCCTCGCGGATGGTGGACAGGCGGTGCGCGATCGCGATGATGGTCACCTTGCCGCGCAATTCTTCCAGCGCCTGCTGGACGACCTGCTCGGTGGCGCTGTCGATGCGCGAGGTGGCTTCGTCCAGCAGCAGGATGCGCGGCTCGCCGGCCAGCGCCCGCGCGATCGCCACCAGCTGCTTCTGGCCCGAGGACAGGCGCGAGCCGCCCTCGCCCAGCTGGGTTTCGTAGCCCTGTTCCAGCGCCGCGATGAAGCCGTGCGCATGGGCGGCGCGCGCCGCCGCCTCGATGCGCGCCATCGGCAGGCCGCGGCCCATGTCGATGTTCTCGCGCGCGCTGGCGGCCAGGATGAAGGGGTCCTGGGGCACCAGGCCGACTTCGTTGCGGAAGCGCTCGTTGCCGATGCTGGCCAGCGGCAGGCCGCCGATCTCGATGCTGCCCTGGTCCGCGGTGTAGTAGCGCAGCAGCAGCGAGAGCAGGGTCGACTTGCCGCTGCCGGTATGGCCGACGATGCCGAAGAAGGCGCCTTGCGGGATGTCCAGCGACAGGTCGTGCAGCACCGGCTGGCCCGGCACGTAGGCGAAGCCCAGGTGGCGCACCCGCACCGCGGGCGCGTGCGGGTCGGCCGAGGCCTGGGTGCCGGCGCGTCCGGGCGCATGTTCCGGCGCGCCTTCCTCGTCGAGCAGGGCGGCCACGCGCGAGGTCGCGACCACGGCCTGCTGCAGGCCGCTGAACTGCATGGTGATCTGGATCAGCGGCTCGACCACGCGCGCGATGTAGCTGATGAAGGCGTACAGCACGCCGACTTCCACCGCGTTCATCTGGCGCTGGCCGAAGCCGTAGATGACCACAGCCAGCAGCACCACGTTGAGCAGGTCGAGCGCGGGACGCAGCAGCAGGGCGTTGGCGCGCAGCTCGGCCAGGCGCGCGGTGTAGTGGGCGCGGTTGGTGCCCAGGAAGCGCTCGCCGAAGCGCGCCTCGGCATTGCTGGCTTGCAGGACGCTCATGCCGCCGATCGACTCGGCCATCTGGCCGTTGATGTCGCTGCGCAGCGCGCGCGCCTTCGTCACCGCCGGCGCCGACAGGCGCTGGTAGAGCCAGACGATGCCCAGCACCGCCGGCACCAGGGTCAGCACGATCAGCATCAGGCGCCAGTCCAGCCAGGCCATCGCGATCATGGTGCCGACCAGGACGATGCTGCTGTCGAGGATCACGAACAGCACCTGGATGTACAGGGTCTTGACCGCCTCGGTGTCGTTGGTCACGCGGCTGACCAGCTGGCCGGTGATGGCGCGGTCGAAGAAGGCCATCGGCAGGCGCAGCACGTGGCCATAAACCCATTCGCGCAGGCGCTGCACCGAGCGCATGGCCACGCCCGAGAGGCGGATCAATTGCAGGTAGCGGATCCAGGACGACAGCCAGCCGGTCACCACCAGGCCGCCCAGCAGCAGGGCCATGCGCGGCCAGTCCAGCGCGCGCGGCAGCAGGTGGTCGTCGATCAGGGCCTTGCCCATGATCGGGCCGACCACTTCGAGCAGGGCCGCCAGGGACAGCCACAGCACGGCCCAATACAAGTGGCGGCGCTCCGGGTCGGCCGCGCGGCGCAGCAGCCCGAAGGCGCGCCTGGCCTGCACGCGCATGTCGGTCGCTTTCGTGTCAGCTGGCTTCAAGGCTGGCCTCCAGTTGCTGGTAGCGCCACTGGCTGGCATACCAGCCATCCAATGCGAGCAGTTCGTCGTGGGTCCCGGCTTCGACGATGCGGCCGTCGCGCAGGACGATGATGCGGTCGGCCCCGACCACGGCCGACAGGCGGTGGCTGGCGATGATCGCCGCCCGCTCCGGCCTGGCCTGGCGCAGTTCGGCCAGGTGCTCGAGGATGCGGGTCTCGGTGCCGGTGTCCACCGCCGACAGGGCGTCGTCGAGCAGCAGCAGGGCGCTGTCGGCCAGCAGCGAGCGCGCGATCGCCACGCGCTGGCGCTGCCCGCCGGAGAGGGTGATGCCCTTTTCGCCGACCGGGGTGTCGTAGCCCTGCGGGAAGCGCAGGATGTCGTCGTGGATCGCGGCCATCTTCGCGGCCTGCTCGATCTCCGCGCGTGAAGCGCCGGGCCGGGCCAGCGCGATGTTCTCGGCGATGGTGGCCGAGAACAGGAAGGATTCCTGCGGCACCCAGCTGGTGGCCGCACGCAGCGCATTCAAACGATACGCCTCCAGGGGCTGGCCGGCCCAGGTGACGCGGCCCGCCTGCGGCGTGGCCTGGCGCAGCAGCACCCGCAGCAGGGTCGACTTGCCGGCGCCGGTCGGGCCGACCAGGCCCAGGGTCTGGCCCGGTTCCAGCGTGACCGAGACCTTGTCCAGCGCCGGCTTCTCCTGTTCGTGATAGGCGAAGCTCACCTGGTCCAGTTTCAGGGCGCCCTTGCCGACTTCCTCCAGCGTCCCCTTGTCCTCGACCGTGAGCGGAGCGTCGAGCAGGGGCTGCAGGCGCGCCAGGCCGGCGCGTCCGCGCTCGACCAGGGACAGCACCCAGCCGGCCGCGAACATCGGCCAGATCAGCTGGCCCAGGTACATCGTGAAGCTGGTGAGCGCGCCCACCGTCAGTTCGTTCTGCCACACCAGGTAGCCGCCCAGGCCGAGGGTCAGGCCGGTGGCGGCGGTGAGGGTCAGGCCCACCGCCGGCTCGTAGGCCGCTTCCCATTTCTTGGCTTCCAGGCTGGCGGCCGAGGCGTGGCCGGCCAGCTCGGCGAACTGCTGGGCGCTGCGCTGTTCCAGGCCGAGCGCGCGCAGGGTGCGCACGCCGGACAGCGATTCCTGCACGTGGTCGTTGAGGCTGGAAAAGCGCTTGAGGGCGTCGGCTTCGGCGGTGTGGATGTGGCTCGAGATGCGCCAGAAGGCATAGGCCATCAGCGGGAAGGGCAGCAGGGCGATGGCGGCCAGGCGCCAGTCGACGCCCAGGGTCATGATCCCCAGCACCATGAGCAGGGTCAGGGTGCCGTCGAAGCCGGCCAGCATGGCTTCGCCGGCCGCCATCTCGATGGCGTCGATGTCGTTGGTGGCCAGGGCCATCAGGTCGCCGGTGCGCTGGCGCTGGTAGAAGGCTGGGCCCTGGCTGGACAGGCGCGCGTACAGGCGGGTGCGCAGCTCCACGCCCAGCTTGTAGGCGGCCGAATACAGGCGGATGCGCCAGCTCACGCGCAGCACGTAGATCGCGACACCCAGGCCGAGCAGCTGGGCCAGGCCCACCAGCAGCGCGTGCTGGTCCAGGCTGTGCGCGGCCAGGCCGTCGATCAGGGCGCCCACCTTGCGCGGAATGAGGATCGTGCACAGGGCCACGCCCGCCAGCATCACCGCCGACGAGGCATAGGATTGCCAGTGCCGGCGCACGAAGTCGCCGATCAGCCTTGCCAGACTCATTGAAATTCCTAGAATGCTGCCCGAAAAACAAAAGCGGGCCGAAGCCCGCTAGTGTAGTAGGTTTGCAAGAGCGCTGCAGCGCCGGTCGCGTCCGCTTTTACTTGCGGCGCTTGCCGCCCTGGGCAGGCGCCGGCTCGATCTTCGGCAGCTCGACGGCGTCGTTCTCGGGGACCGGCGCGGACAGCGGATGCGGCACCACGGCGGCCTTCGGCACACCCTTGCCGGCCGCCTTGGCGATCGGCTTCGGTTCGGCCACCGGCGCCGGTTCGTCGACCACGTCAATGGTCTCGGCGACCACGGCCGGTTCCTTCGATTCGATGTGTTCCTGGACGTAGGCGGCCAGCTCTTGCGCCTCCGCCTTGACCGGTTCGGGGATGGTCTCGGCGACGGCCGGGGCTTCCTGAGCTTCCGGCACTGGGGCGGGCAGGGCCGCGGGAGCCTGCGTACCGCGCACGGCATAGGACTGGGCGCCGCTGGCAATGCTGAACAGTTCGCGGCCATAGGTGAACAGGCTGCGGAACTGTTCTTCGGCGTGGCTGCGCAGGGCCTGCTGCAAGGTCGGCAAATCCTGCGGGCTGGTGGCGGTGAACAGCTCGCGCACGGCTTGCGAGGAGCGCTCGACCGAGTCGCGCGAGGTGGAGATGTTCAGGGCAAGGACCCGGCTGGCGTTGTCGAGGGCTTGCTTGGTCACGGAACGGAACAGGGCAAATTGCGCCTCCAGCTGGGCGGTGCGTGCTGCGGTCAATTGCTCGGGAAGTGAAGTCATGTGATTTCCTTGTCGGTCAAATTATGGCGCACTGCAATATATCTAGTGTATCCACGATTTGGCGGTGTTGCAACGCACAATATCAAGGTATTTGCTATGGGTAATATTGCGAAGCAGCATGTATTTTTCATATGCATTAAATCAGCTTCAGCTCTGCTGCAAAATCGCTACAATCGGCTATCCCAAGAGAAGGAGTGAGCATGGATCTCGTGATTCGCAACGCTACCTTGCCGGACGGCAGGACTGGTATCGACATCGGCATCGACCAGGGCCGTATCGCCGTCCTGGAAGCCCGGCTTCCCGCCAAAGGCGCCAGCGAGATCGACGCCGAGGGCGACCTGGTCAGCCCGCCTTTCGTGGACGCCCACTTCCACATGGATGCCGTGCTCAGCTACGGCCTGCCGCGCGTGAACCGCAGCGGCACCCTGCTCGAAGGGATCCAGCTATGGGGCGAACTCAAGCCCCAGCTGACCCAGGAGGCGCTGGTCGAGCGCGCCATGCGCTATTGCGACTGGGCCGTCGCGCGCGGCCTGCTGGCGATCCGCACCCACGTCGACATCTGCGACGACCGCCTGCTGGCGGTGGAAGCCCTGCTGGAAGTGCGCCGCCGCGTCGCGCCCTACCTCGACCTGCAGCTGGTGGCCTTTCCCCAGGACGGCGTCCTGCGCAGCCCCACCGCCTTCGCCAACCTGCGCCGCGCCATCGCCATGGGCGTGGACGTGGTGGGCGGCATCCCGCACTTCGAGCGCACCATGGCGCAGGGCGCGGAGTCGGTGCGCCTGCTGTGCGAGTTCGCGGCCGAGCAGGGCTTGCGCGTGGACATGCATTGCGACGAGAGCGACGATCCGCTGTCGCGCCACATCGAGACGCTGGCCCAAGAAACCCTGCGCCTGGGCCTGCAGGGCAGGGTGGCGGGCTCGCACCTGACCTCGATGCACTCGATGGACAACTACTACGTGAGCAAGCTGCTGCCCCTGATCGCGGAAAGCGGCGTGGCCGCGATCGCCAATCCGCTCATCAACATCACCTTGCAGGGCCGGCACGATACCTATCCCAAAAGAAGGGGGATGACGCGGGTGCCGGAACTGCTGGCCGCAGGGGTTGACGTTGCCTTTGGTCATGACTGCGTCCTCGATCCCTGGTACGGCATGGGTTCGGGGGACATGCTGGAGGTGGCGCACATGGGCCTGCACGTAGCCCAGATGACGGGGCTGGAGGCAATGCAGCAGTGTTTCCTGGCGGTGACCGAGACGCCGGCCCGTATTCTCGGTCTTGAAAACTATGGCTTACGGCCGGGTTGCCATGCCGACCTGGTCGTGCTCGATGCGGGCTCGACAGTGGAGGCGATCCGGCTGCGGGCGGCCCGTCGCCTGGTGCTGCGGCGCGGCCGGGTGGTGGCGGAAGGGCCGCGCGCGCACTCGCGCCTGATCTTGCCAGAAAGGCCAGGACTTGTCGATTTCCGCCAGGAATCACGATCTGCGCACGATACGTGAAATTCCCGGCAGTTTGGTGCAGAATAGGCGGCTTTCCTGTTCGGTAACCTCCGCTGACTGCCGTGAAAGACATCCAGATCCGTCCCGCCCAAGAAGCCGATTTCGAGGCGATGTGGAGCATCTTCTGCGCCCACGTCGCCCAAGGTGAAAGCTATACGTTTACGACCGCCACGTCGCGCGAAGCCGGGCATAATTACTGGCTCGGGCCGGGCGTGCAAAGCTATGTGGCCTCCCTCAACAATACGCGCTTGCTGGGCATGTACCGGCTCGTGCCGAACCAGGCCGGGCGCGGCCATCACGTGGCCAACGCCTCGTACATGGTGAGCCCGTCGGCGCAAGGCGTCGGCGTGGGGCGCATGCTGGGCCAGCACAGCCTGGACGAGGCGCGCCGCCAGGGTTACCTGGCGATGCAGTTCAACCATGTGGTGAGCACGAATACCGCCGCCATCCGCTTGTGGAAGCGGCTGGGGTTTTCGATCGTCGGCACCTTGCCCAAGGCGTTCCGCCACAAGCGGCTGGGCTATGTCGACGCCTATGTGATGTACCAGTTGCTCCAGGACCCGGACCACTGGCCGACAGCAGACGAATAATGGAAATACTGCGCACCGAACGCTTGCGCCTGCGCACCATGCAGGAAGACGACGCGAATTTCTACCTGGAATTGGTCAACGATCCCGATTTCATCGCGCACATCGGCGACCGCGGCCTGCGCACCGTGGACGACGCCCGGCGTGCCTTGCGCGAGGGGCCGCTCGCCATGCACGCGCTGCGCGGGCACTCGCTGTATGTGGTTGAGAGGCTCGAGGATGGCGCGCCGGTCGGGCTGAGCGGCCTGATCAAGCGTGACAGCCTGGAAGACGTCGACATCGGCTACGCCTTCCTGCCGCGCTGGCGCGGCCAGGGCTATGCGCTGGAAGCGGGGCGCGGCGTGGTGGGCCATGCGCGCGCCCTCGGCATCCGGCGCCTGGTGGCCATCACCTCGCCGGCCAATGCGGCCTCGATCGGCCTGCTGCTCAAGCTCGGCCTGCGCTTCGATCGCCAGGCCAGCCTGGCGCCCAGCGAGCCCGCGGTCAACGTCTACCTGGCCCAGCTGGCGCCGCTGGACGCATAAAAGCCTGCGCCGGCGTCCAATGCGGCGATGTTAGGATGGCGCTGTCGTCAACCATCGCATGCACAGGAACCGATGCCGATCGCCGAGCCCGCTCCCAACGCGCCTTTCTTTATCGTCCTCAATGCCGGTTCGGGCCATTCCGAAACCGAGCTGCGCCGTTCGACGATCGAGGACGTGATCGGCGGCGCAGGACGCGTCTGCCACCTGGAAGTGGTCGACGAGCCCGAGCGCCTGCACGACATCGCGCGCGCCATGGCGGCGCGGGCCCAGGCGGCGGGCGGCATCCTGGTGGCGGCGGGCGGCGACGGCACCATCAACACGGTGGCGCACGAAGCCGTGCTGGCCGGCTGCCCTTTCGGCGTGCTGCCGCAGGGCACCTTCAACTATTTCGGCCGCACCCACGGCATTCCCGAAGACCTGGCGGAAGCCGTCTACGCGCTGCTGCGTGCGAGTGTGGAATCGGTGCAGATCGGCGTGGTCAACAACAAGATTTTCCTCGTCAACGCCAGCGTCGGGCTCTACCCCAGGCTGCTGGAAGAACGCGAGCACGACAAGCGCCAGTTCGGGCGCAGCCGGGTCGTCGCTTTCTTTTCGGCGATCAAGACCGCGCTGCGTCCCTACCGCCACCTGCGCATCGAACTGGAACTGGAAGGGCAGGTCAAGCGCCTGCGCACCACCACCCTGTTCGTGGGAAATAACCGCCTGCAGCTGGAACAGGTGGGCATGGAAGGATTGACCGAGGCGGTGGAGGAGGGGCAGCTGGTGGCGCTGGCGCCCAAGCCCATGGGCAAGCTGGGACTGCTGGCGCTCCTGGTGCGCGGCCTGTTCGGCAAGCTCGGCAGCGGCGACGTGGTGGCCTTCGCCTTCAAGCGCATGAGCGTGCGCACGCCCCGGCTGTACGGGCGCAAGCGCATGAAGGTGGCGACCGACGGTGAAGTGACGAAGATGCCGATGCCGCTGGAGTTCCGCGCCGTCGAAGGCAAGCTGGCCTTGCTGGTGCCGGGACGGTCGCGCGCGGCGACACGTCCCGTGGCGGGTGAGGCCGCGGTTACCTGACCCGGATCAGACGCAGCCCGTAGATGTCGAAGCGGTTGGACGGCCCTTGCGTGCCGCCCGCCGCGCTGAAGCTGCGGTTGCTCTCCAAATAGCTCATGTTGTAGAAGTCGCTCAGCTCGGCGCGGTAGCTGCCCTTGGCGAGAGTGGCCCCGAGCGGCGTCGAATACACCGTCGGCGTATTCGCCTTGGCCAGCGGCGCATGCGGCAGCTGGATGACGCCCTGGGCGACGATCTTGCCGCGCGCATCCTTCACGGCCAGCCACTTCACCCCGCCGCTGATGCCCAGGTTCACCTGGTTGGCCGCGTTGTGGTAGCGGACCTGGACCTGGTACAGGCCCGGCCGCGTGACCCTGATGCGGTCGACGGCGAAGCGGTCTCCGGGCTGGCCCCAGTTCGCCAGGTGCGGCGCGGCGAAGCGCGCGTTCGGCGGGCTGGGTCGCAGATTGGACTGGATGCGCGCATCCGGCACCTTGATCTCGATGCCGGAATCGACGCAGCGCGGGACGCTGTGGTGGCTGGCATTGCCCGAATCCGGGAAGCGCGCTTCGACCGCATAGCAGGACGTGGCGCCGGCTTGCCGGTCCACCCAACTGCCGGCCGGCAGATCGCTCGCAACGAGCTGGCCGTCGCGGTAGACGCTGTAACGCGCTTCGCCGCTGCCGCCGAAACGGAGGGTGGCGTGTCCGCCCCTGGCCTGCAGGCTGGCGATGACCGGATCTTTCGGCGCGAAGGTGGCGCTGGTTTCCGCATACGGATCGGCATTCACGCGGCGGATGCCGCCCTGGCCCGGCACCAGCCCGCCCAACACGATCTCGATTTGATTCGTCTCCTGCAGCTCCGCCAGGCGCAGCGTGTTCGCGGCGGGCTTGCCGTTCACCAGGATGCGTTCGACCGCGTAGTGGCCGTCTTCGCGGCTCGCGGGCGGCAGCTGCAGGCGCACGTCGATACGGCGGCCATGCAGGCGCAGCTCGCGCAGTGCGATCTCGCTGGAGGCGCCGAACATCTCGCGGCGCAGCTTGGCCGTCACGAAGGGCTGGAGTGCGATGCCTTCGTCCGTGGCCGACACGCCGAACACGTTCTGCACCACCATGCCCAGGTAGGCGCCCACCGACCAGAGCTGGCGCCGGGAATTGATGACCGGTCCGATCAGGGAAGGGTTCTTTTCGTCCAGCAGCAGCGGCTGGCCGGAGAGCCATTCCAGGTTCTCCATGTTCGACATGTTCAGGGCCGCGCCGCGCATCAGCGAATCGTAGGCCGCATCGGCCACCGCGGCATTGCCGCCCTGGACCGCCGCACGCAAGCCGTAGGCCGTCACGAAAGGCCACAGCGCGCGGTTGTGGTAGACCGGCATGCCTTGCTGCTGGGGCCAGATCACGGGCGCGCCCATCGGGCCGTGCGGATAGCGCGCCAGGATCGATTGCGCGCGGCGTTCGTCCGCCACGCCGCTGACGATGGCTAGCGCCTGGCCGAGCCAGTCGAACTTGTGCATCGGCGCGCCGTCGAAGTGGGCGGCGGTGAGGCTGCTGTACATGCCCGCGTCTTCCAGCCACAGGCGCTCGTTGATCGCGCGCTTGAGCGCATCGGCCCAGCCGTCGTAGCGCTGGCCGCGCGCCGCGTCGCCGTGCTCGCGCGCCAGGCGCGCGGCCAGGCGCAGGGCCTGGTAGTGGCCCACGTTGGTCGACAATGCCTTGGCGCTGGCCATGGAGGCCAGGTCGTTCGGGATCCACGCGGCATAGCTCTGGTCGCGCCAGTCGAGGAAAGATTGCTCGCCCGTGTACAGGCCGGTGGCCGCGTCGAAGGCGGCCAGGCGGTCGTTCTCCAGGGTGTTGACGAGGGCCTTGAGCGCCTTCTGCGCAAAGGCGGGACGCTCGGCGGCGGGCAGGGTGCGCAGCACCTCTTCGGCCGCGAAGGCCCAGGTGACGCGGTCGGTGCTGACCGGCCAGCTGCCGCCGCTGCCGGTGTCCTGCACGATCTGCAGGCCGTCAGGGCTGCCGGCCACCTGCGGCGCCTTCGCTACCCCGGCGCGCCAGCCCGAGAGCTTGAAATCGAGCGAGTTGCGCACCCGCTGCGGGTCGAGCAGGGCCAGGCCCAGGTCGGCCGCATACGAGAGGTCGCGGGTCCACACGTAATGCCATTTCTCGCCGGTCTCGAAGCATTCGCAGGGGACCGGGGCGCCGCCGTTGTAGTTGCCGTCCTTGATCTGGCTGACCGAATCCAGGCGCATCTCGGCGCCGGCCAGTGCGAACAGGGCGTCGAAGGCCAGGTTCCCGCTGCGCACGCGCGGCAGGCCGGCCTGTTCGCTGTATTCGCTGGATTGCGGGCCGGGGTCGCGCAGGCTCATGGTGGTCGAGTGGGCGTAGCGGCGCAGCGGCGCACCGGCGTCGGGCGTCGAGAAGCGCGCGCTTTCCTGCTTGCCGTCCCAGGTCGGCCAGGTGAGCGCCGCCACCGCTTCGCGGCCCGCGTGCGGATCGGCCGCGGGACCTGCCTGCGCGGTCTCCAGGCGCTCGACGCGCAGCTTGGGCGCCTTTGCATCCGAGGCGTCGACGATGAAGCGGTAGGTGCCGGTCCGGCGCACGAACAGGTAGTCCTCGGGACCCGGCTGGGTCTCCAGCACATAGGCCGTGCCGGGAGCGACGGTCACGCTTTTGCCGGCGTCCGCCACCCATTCCGCGCTCCAGTCGCCGCTGCCGACCTTGAAAGCGTGGTTGCCGGGACTGACCAGGATATCGGCCTGGTAGATGCCATTGCCCTTGTGGACCAGGGCGTTGTCGGTGCCCCAGCCGTTGAAGGCGCCGCGGATGTACAGCTCGCGCGGCGCATCGGCCAGGGCGCCGCAGGAGGCAGGCAGGGCGGCCAGCAGGGCGGCAAGCGCAAGGATATGCCGTTTCATGGGGCGCCTTTCAATTCCAGGATCACGGCCGCGCGGGCCGGCAGGCGCAGCTCGCTGCGCAGGTCGAACACCTTGCCCGTCAGGACGTCCGTGCCCGAGGCGACGCCGTGCAGCATCTCGCGGAAACGCTCCACGCCGAGCACCATCTCCTTCGGGTTGTTGTTGAGGGCGACCAGCACTTTCCTGCTGTCGTCGTAGCGGAACCAAACGTAGGTATTGTCGCGCGGGCCGTAATGCATCATCTTCCCGTGATGGATCACCGGCTGGCCCTTGCGCCAGTTGACCAGCTTGCGCACGAAGTCCTGCGCCTCGCGCTGCCGCGGCGTGAGACCCTTGCCGGAGAAAGCGTCGATCCTGTCGCCCGCCCACCCGCCCGGGAAGTCGGTGCGGTAGCTGGCGTCGTTGCGCTCCTTGGTGGCGCTGGTCTTCAGGATCTCGTCGCCGCTGTAAAACTGCGGGATGCGCGGCATGGTCATGGTGAACACCAGGTCCATCTTGACCTTGTCCAGGTCTTCGCCGACCACGCTGTACAGGCGCGCCAGGTCGTGGTTGCCGGCGAACAGGACCAGGTTGCCCGGTTCCGGATACAGGTAGTCGAGCGAGAGGGTCTCGTAGACCTCGTTGAAGACATTGTGGCCGTCCTTGCCGGCGAGCGCGCCGCGCATGGCTTCGGCCACCGGGAAGTCCATCAGGCTCGGGGTGGAGGCGGTGTAGCCGTCGAAGTTGGCCTTGCCGCGCTGCCAGCGCGCCACCACCGGCACCTTGGTGCTCCATTCCTCGCCCACCAGGTTCAGGTTCGGGTATTCCGCCATCACGCGTTTCGTGTACTCGCTCAGGAAGGCGCTGTCGGAATAGCCGAAGGTGTCGATGCGCAGGCCCGACAAGCCGGCATACTCGATCCACCAGATGTTGTTCTGGATGAGGTAGTTGGCCACCAGGGGATTCGACTGGTTCAGGTCCGGCATGGACTCGACGAACCAGCCGCGCGTGAAGTTGTCGGCGTCTTCCTTCGCGGCGTAAGGGTCCTGCACGGCGGTGCGGTGGTGCGCGGTGGGCACGAACTTGCCGCCGTAGTTGACCCAGTCCGGCGTCGGCAGGTCCTTCATCCACCAGTGGTGGCTGCCGATGTGGGACAGCACCACGTCCTGGATCAGGCCGATGCCGCGCTGCTTCGCTTCGCGCGACAGGCGCACGAAGTCTTCGTTGCTGCCGTAGCGCGGGTCGATGCGGTAATGGTCGGTGGCGGCATAGCCGTGGTAGGAGTAGGCCGGCATGGCGTTCTCCACCAGGGGTGTCGGCCACAGCTGGGTGAAGCCCAGGCCGGCAACGTAATCCAGCTGCCTGATCATGCCCGCGATGTCGCCGCCGTGGCGTCCGCCGCCGTTCTTGCGGTCCAGCTTGTCGGCCAGGCCGGCCACGCTGTCGTTGGCCGGGTCGCCGTTGGCGAAGCGGTCCGGCATCACCTGGTAGATCGCATCCTTGCTGCTGAAGCCCTGGCGGGTGCGGGAGCCCGGCTCGCGCGCCAGCAGGCGGTAGGTATAGCTCGCCGTGCGGCCGGCGCCCTTGAGCGCGATGTCGAAGCTGCCGGGGCGGGCGTCCTCGCTCACCACCAGGTCGATGAACAGGTAGTTCCGGTTCGGGACCCGGGTCACCTGGGCGATGCGCACGCCGGGATAGGAGAGGGCGGGTTCCAGGTCGGCGATGCGTTCGCCGTGGACCATCAGCTGCAGCTGCTGGTTGTGCATGCCGGCCCACCAGAAGGGCGGTTCGATGCGGTCGATTGCGGGGGATTGGGCGTGGGCGGCAAAGGATGCGCCGAGGAGGAGGGTGGCGAGAAGCTGTCTCATGATGAGGGGGCTTCCATCCCGGCATGTCGCACCGCTTCAGTAGTCAGACTACAACAGCAGGGCAGGCAAATGAAGGAATGAGAGAGCCGCGCGTTGTTGTGTTGCTATGAGAATACTATAGAAACCGCGCCTCTCAAACCCGTTGAGTGACAAGAGATCTAGTCAAAGTACATGTCTTCTTAACAAAATCGGCAAGGCGAACGGCTTGTTTAGGGATTTTGACGAAACAGATGCACCGAAGCGGTGCAAAAAGATAACAAAATGCAACTAAATCGTGCGTTTGTAGTCGTACTACAGCCGTCTGCATGCCCCGTTGTAGCCCAAATACAACGATCAACCCCCTATTTTCAGGCGTATTTTTGAAAAACATGCCAATATCGTAGTAACAAGCAACTCCCGTTGACAGTGCATCTAGTTTTAATACACAATCGTTATCAGAACGACTAAAGCCGTTTGCTTGAGGCTGCCGTGCTGGTAACTGTCGCGCTGTAGTTTCGGGAAAAAAATTATTGGTTCTGATCAGTGAGGGGACAATGAAGATTTTCGCAACCAAGCGTGCCGCCTCGGCCCGCTCCGCATTCCAGCTCAGCCCGGTTGCCGCCGGCTGCGCCGTATTCTTGTCCGCGCTCGCGGGCAGCGTCTACGCACAAGAGACCACCGGCACCACCAACACTGCCCCGGCAGCCGCTCCGGTTGTCGACCAGGCAGCTCCGGCCGAGCCGGTTGCAAAGGGTGTGTCGACCGTGACCGTGACCGGTATCCGCCAGGGTATCGAAGCGGCCATCTCCATCAAGAAGAATTCCACCTCGATCGTCGAAGCCATCTCGGCCGAAGACATCGGCAAACTGCCTGACCAGAGCGTCGCCGAGTCGATCTCGCGCCTGCCGGGCGTGTCGGTCCAGCGTGGCCGCAACTCGGGCAAGGCCGCCGACATCTCGGTGCGCGGCCTGTCGCCGAGCTTCAACGGCACCCTGCTGAACGGCCGCGAAATGGCCTCGACCGGCAACGCCCGTTCGCCTGAGTTCGACCTGTTCCCGGCCGAACTGATGGGTTCCATCGTCATCTACAAGACCCCGGACGCCGCAGTCGTCGGCCAGGGCCTGGCGTCGACCATCGACCTGCGCACCGTCCAGCCGCTGGACTTCGGCAAGCGCGTCATCGCCGCCAACTACAAGAAGAGCCGCCTGGGCGTGAAGCAGCGCGACGGCCTGCCGGAAGGCGACGGCAAGCGTCTGTCCTTCTCGTACATCGACCAGTTCGCGAACCGCACCATCGGCGTGGCCTTCGGCGTGACCTCGTACGAGGAAACCGGCGGCGCCCAGTCGAAGTTCAACTCGTGGGGCGGCTGGGCCGCCGACTTCCAGGATCCGCGCGATCCGGCCAACCCGAACGCCAAGGTCAAGACCCCGGGCGGCTTCGGCTTCGACACGGAAGTCAACAGCCATGAGCGCGACGGCGCCTTCGCCTCGCTGCAGTTCCGTCCGAACCGCAACTTCAAGTCGACCGTCGACATGTTCTACTCGGCCGGCGAGACCGCCCAGAAGAAGACCGGTATCGAAGCGGCCGTCGGCGGCAACAGCGCCGGCACCTACGACCCGAACGGCGTGATGACCAACTACGTCATCAACAACGGCGTCGCCACCAGCGCCACCATCAGCAACTGGGTCGGCGTGGTGCGTAACCACTCGGAAGGCGCGGAAGACGACCTGAAGAGCATCGGCTGGAACAACGAGCTGAAGATCGGCGACTGGACCACCGCGGCCGACCTGAACTGGTCGAAGGCCACCAAGCAGGCTTCGCGCTACGAAACCTATGCCGGTATCCCGGGCAACGCCGCCAAGGACACCATCAGCTACAGCGGCTTCGACGGCGCCAACTTCACCGACGTGAAGTACACCCCGGGCATGAACTACGCCGACCGCAGCGTCGCACGTCTGACCGACGTGATGGGCTGGTCGGGCGGCGTCACGTCGCCGCAGGCCGGCTACCTGGCCATGCCGTACGTGGAAGACGAAGTCAAGGCACTGCGCCTGAGCGCCGGCCGCGACGTCGAGTGGGGCCCGATGGTGCGCACCACCTACGGCTTCAACCACAGCGCACGCGACAAGTCGCGTTCGGGCGACGAAGGTCGCCTGGTGATCAAGGGCGGCGATCCGTACGGCGCGGCCACCATGCCGGGCAGCGGCACCACCATGGCCGGCAGCTCGGGCATCATGGTCGCCTCGTGGGATCCGCGCGGCTCGCTGGGCAGCATCTATGAGCTGGCCAACAAGGTCGACGCCGACATCTACAACAAGTTCTGGGATGTGAAGGAACGCATCAACACCGCCTACTTCAAGGGCGATGTCGAGGGCGAACTGTTCGGCCTGTCCTACCGCGGCAACGTCGGCATCCAGGCGATCCACACCGAGCAGACCGGCGGCGGCTATGCCATCGACCGCGCTCGCTGCACCGGCAACACCGCGGCGACCTGCCCGGCCCAGCGCGTCGAGGAAACCGACAAGTACTGGGATGTCCTGCCGAGCATGAACCTGTCGTTCGACCTGAAGAACGACCAGGTGCTGCGCCTCGGCCTGGCCAAGGTGGTCTCGCGTCCGAACCTGGACGACCTGCGCGCCGGCCAGAACTTCGCGCTGAACACCACCGGTCCGTTCCAGATCATGACCGGCAGCGGCGGCAACCCGTTCCTGAAGCCGTTCCGCGCCAAGCAGCTCGACCTGTCGTACGAGAAGTACTTCGGCAAGAAGGGCTACATCAGCGCCGCCGGTTTCTACAAGAAGCTCGACACCTACATCTACCGCGCTCCGCGTGCGTATGACTTCGGTCCGTTCATCACCCCGACCACCCCGCTGCCGGTCGGCGGTCCGTTCGCCGGTTCGGCCATGGGCCTGATGACCCAGCCGATGAACGGCGACGGCGGCAACATCTACGGCTACGAGCTGGCCGTGAACGTGCCGTTCGAGATGCTGACCAAGTACCTGGACGGCTTCGGTATCATGGTCAACCACTCGGATACCCGCAGCGGCATCGACCTGCCGGAGATCGGCTTCGAGAACGTGAACGGCGACATGGTCAGCATCCCGCTGCCGGGTCTGTCGCGCAAGGTGACCAACCTGCGCCTGTACTACGAGAAGAACGGCTTCCAGATCGCCGCCGCGGCGCGCAAGCGTTCGAACTTCCTGGGTCAGGTGTCGGACTACCAGGACAACGCGCAGCTGACCTTCATCAAGGGCGAGACCATCGTCGACCTGCAGGCATCGTACGAGTTCCAGACCGGCTGGCTGAAGGGCGCAAGCCTGTATGTCCAGGCGCAGAACTGGAACAACGCACCGTTCCTGGAGTACACCGACAATCCGGAAAAGCCGACCAACCGTGTGGATTACGGCCGTACCTACCACTTCGGCGTGAACTACAAGTTCTAAGCTAAACGCGGTACAGTAACAACCCCTGCCGGGCCTCGCGCCTGCCAGGGGTTGTTTTTCTTGAATCCTGGGGCAGGAACATGCAGAACCAAGCAATCAAGGACATTGTCATCGTCGGCGGCGGCACCGCCGGCTGGATGACCGCGGCGGCGCTTTCCACGGTCCTGAATGGCCGCTACAACATCCGCCTGGTCGAGTCGGACGAGATCGGCATCGTCGGCGTCGGCGAAGCGACCATCCCGATGATCCAGCGCTTCAACCGCGTGGTCGGTATCGACGAGAACGAATTCATGCGCGAGACGATGGGCAGCTTCAAGCTGGGCATCGAGTTCGTCAACTGGGGCAAGCTGGGCGACCGCTACATGCACGGCTTCGGGCGCCTGGGTCAGGACCTGGCGACGGTGCCTTTCGACCAGTACTGGCACAAGATGCGCCGCCTCGGCAAGGCCGCGCCGCTCGGGGAATACTCGATCACGCGCATGGCCGCCAACGCCAACCGCTTCATGCCGGCGCGCTTCGACGTGCCGAATTCGCCGCTGCGCGACATCACCTACGCCTACCACTTCGACGCCAGCCTGTACGCGAAATACCTGCGCAAGCTGTCGGAGGCGCGCGGCGTGGTCCGCATCGAAGGCAAGATCAGGCGCGCCACCGTGCGCGAGCCGGACGGCCACATCGACGCGGTGGAGCTGGAGAACGGCACGCGGGTGGAAGGGGAGCTGTTCATCGACTGCTCGGGCTTCCGCGGCCTGCTGATCGAGCAGACCCTGGAGACCGGCTACGAGGACTGGACCCGCTGGCTGCCGGCCGACCGCGCGCTGGCCGTGCCGTGCGAATCGGCGCCGCAGATTACGCCCTACACCCGCTCGACCGCGCACACGGCCGGCTGGCAGTGGCGCATTCCGCTGCAGCACCGCACCGGCAATGGGCACGTGTACTGCAGCCGCTTCATCAGCGACGACGAGGCCGCGGCGACCCTGCTGGCCAACCTGGACGGCAAGGCCCTGGCCGACCCGCGCCTGATCAAGTTCCAGACCGGCATGCGCAAGCTCGCCTGGAACCGCAACGTGGTGGCGCTGGGCCTGGCCAGCGGCTTCCTGGAGCCGCTCGAATCGACCAGCATCCACCTGATCCAGTCGGGCATCCAGCGCCTGATCGACTTCTTCCCGGACCGCGGCTGGAGCGCCGTCGACCGCGACGAGTACAACCGCCAGTCGCGCTTCGACTACGAGCGCATCCGCGACTTCATCATCCTGCACTACCACCTGAACCAACGCACCGATGCGCCGTACTGGATCGAGTGCGCGAACATGGCCATCCCGGACACGCTGCGCCACAAGATGGACATGTACCGTTCGCATGGGCGCGTGGTGCGGGTCGATAACGAGCTGTTCTCGGAAGTGGGCTGGGTGCAGGTGTTCGAAGGGCAGAACATGCCGCTCGACAGCTATCATCCGCTGGTCGACACGCAATCGGAGGAGGATATCGCCGAGTATCTCGAGAGCGTGCGCGATGTGATTGCCAAGTGCGTGGGGGTAATGCCGACGCATGACGAGTACATCAGGAAGATGTGTGCGGCGAAGAAGATGTAAGCGGTTTATACGCTGATCTTTGAACGGCCGCCTGAGGGCGGCCGTTCTTTTTGCGTTCGCGGTTTGCGAGCAAACTTGGGCGGAACAATGCCAGTGGCATTGTTCCGGCCTTCGCCGGGACGACGTGCTGGAGCTAGTGGCAAGCTCAAAAACCGTCGTTCCGGCGAAGGCCGGAACCCAAGTTTCTCAGCGCACCGCGACCATTTCACTTAGTGTTGCCGCAGAGCACATCCCAAATATCCCGGCGTCCCACCCCCGGACCTAGTAAACTACCGCTTTAGCAAAAAGTTCAAGAAAGACCCCCATGTCCGACACCCCCCTCCCGACGTTTTCCGATCTCAACATCTCCGCGCCCGTCCTGAAAGCGCTGAAGGAGGTCGGCTACGAGACGCCGTCGCCGATCCAGGCCGCCACGATTCCGCTGCTGCTGGCCAATCGCGACGTGCTCGGGCAGGCCCAGACCGGTACCGGCAAGACCGCGGCCTTCGCGCTGCCTATCCTGTCGCGCATCGACATCAAGCAGGCCACGCCGCAGGCGCTGGTGCTGGCGCCCACGCGCGAGCTGGCGATCCAGGTCGCCGAAGCCTTCCAGAGCTATGCCGCCCACATCAAGGGCTTCCACGTGCTGCCGATCTACGGCGGCCAGAGCTATGGCCCGCAGCTGTCGGCACTGCGCCGCGGCGTGCACGTGGTCGTGGCCACCCCGGGCCGCGTGATCGACCACATCGAAAAAGGCTCGCTCGACCTCAGCCAGCTCAAGACCCTGGTGCTGGACGAAGCCGACGAGATGCTGCGCATGGGCTTCATCGACGACGTCGAGCACATCCTTCAGCAGACCCCGCCGGAGCGCCAGACCACGCTGTTCTCGGCCACCATGCCCCCGGCGATCAAGCGCATCGCCAAGACCTACCTGCGCGAGCCGGCGGAAGTGACCGTGGCCGCCAAGACCGGCACCGCCGAGAACATCACCCAGCGCTACTGGCTGGTGGCCGGCATGCACAAGCTCGACGCGCTGACCCGCATCCTGGAAGCCGAGCCCTTCGACGGCATGATCATCTTCGCGCGCACCAAGCTGGGCACCGAGGAACTGGCTTCCAAGCTGCAGGCGCGCGGCTTCGCCGCCACCGCCATCAACGGCGACATGGCGCAGCAGCAGCGCGAGCGCACCATCGAGCAGCTCAAGAACGGCAAGATCGACATCCTGGTCGCCACCGACGTGGCCGCGCGCGGCCTCGACGTGGAGCGCATCAGCCACGTGATCAACTACGACGTGCCGTCCGACCCGGAAAGCTACACCCACCGAATCGGCCGCACCGGCCGCGCCGGCCGCAGCGGCGACGCGATCCTGTTCATCACCCCGCGCGAGCGCGGCCTGCTCAAGGCCATCGAGCGCGCCACCCGCCAGCCGGTGGCCCCGCTGGCCCTGCCGACCGTGAAGCAGGTGAACGAGGTGCGCATCGCCAGGTTCAAGGATCAGATCCGCACCACGCTGGCCGAAGGCGGCCTGGATGTGTTCCGTTCGCTGATCGAGGAAATCGAGCGCGAGGACAACGTGCCGGCGGTGGATGTCGCCGCCGCGCTGGCCAAGCTGGCGCGCGGCGACGAGCCGCTGCTGCTGGAAAAGCCGGACCGCGAAGCGCGTCCGCAGCAGACCGAGCGCTTTGAGCGCACTGAGCGCACCGAGCGCGAGTGGGAAGAGCGTCCCGCGCGTCCCGCGCGCGAGCCGGGCTTCAAGAAGGAGCGCGTGGCGCGTGAGGCGGAGCCGGGCATGGCGACCTACCGCATCGAGGTGGGTTATGCGCATGGCGCGAAGCCGGGCAACATCGTCGGCGCGATCGCCAACGAGGCGGGCATTCCGTCCAAGCTGATCGGGCGCATCGAGATCTATGACGATTACTCGACCCTGGACCTGCCGGACGACATGACGCCGGAACTGGTGCAGCACCTGAAGGGCGTGTGGGTGGCGGGGCGCCAGCTCCAGATCACCCGCGACGGCGAGGAAGCGCCGGCGCAGGCGCCGAAGAAGAGCTTTGCGAAGAAGGGTGTGGAGCGCCGCTTGTCCGAGAAGCCGGCGGGGAAGAAGCCTCACCGCAAGGGTAACAGCCAGCAGTGATGACGTCGTTCCCGCGAAGGCGGGAACCCAAGTTTGCGTGTACAACCACTATCGTTAAACGCTGGAGGTACGCAACGAACTTGGGTTCCCGCCTTCGCGGGAAGTCGTAGGCGCCAGTGGCGCGTACGACGTGCTGAGGGAGCTACATTATTTTCTGCTCGCGACCTTCGTATCCCCCGGCGCAAACATCCACAGCAGCGCCTCGCGCAGTTCCCCCGCCCAGAACTTCTCGTTGTGCTCCGCCCCCGGCACGATCTTCAGCACCGTGTTCGCCGCCGGATGCCCGCTCTTGCGCACCACCTCGGCCATGCGCTGGACGTCGGTCACCATCTCCGGTCCTTCCTTCTCGCCCATCAGCATGAACACGCGCGCATCCTTCGGCACCGGCTTCTTCGCCACGAAGTCGAAGGACGGCTGGGCGGTCCAGTATGCCGGCGAGAACACGCCCGCCTTGCTGAATACCTTCGGATACTGCACCAGTGCGTAGTGCGAGGCCAGCCCGCCCATCGAGCTGCCCATGATCGCCGTGTTCGCGCGGTCCGGCAGGGTGCGGTAGTTCTTGTCGATCAGCGGCTTGAGCGTCTTGACCACGAAGTCCGTGTATTCCTTGCCTTCCGCCGCGCCGAAACGCGGGTTGGTCCAGGCATTCAGCTCGGTCATGCGCTTGTCCTGGCCATTGTCGATGCCGACCACGATCAGTTCCAGCTTGCCTTCCTTCGCCAGCGCATCCAGGGTCTCGTCCACCTTCCATTCGCCCGCATAGGCGGTCGCGTCGTCGAACAGGTTCTGGCCGTCGTGCATGTAGAGGACGGGATAGCGCTTGCTTGACGCCGCATAGCCCGGCGGCAGGTACATGCGGATCTGGCGCTTGCGGTTCAGGCCGGGCATCTCGAGCTGGTCGGCGAGCAGGCTGACGCCGGGCAGGGCGGTCGAGACCTTGGCCGGTTCCGGCTTGTCGGCGGCCAGGACGGTGGAGGAAGCGGCCAGGATGGCCAGGCTCAGCGGAACAGCAAGGGTAAGGACGGATCGCATGCGTTGTCTCCTAGATGGGATTTCTCTTCTTGCCTAGTATGTTGTTTAACTACACAGATGTGCATAATTACATCAGTGTGGTGTCAATTCTACTATGATGGCTCTTCGATTGACACCTAGAAATCACCATGTTATTTTGCTACAGATTCATTAGCCGGACTGTAGTTTGAGCACCGGCCCCACCATACACCGCACCACCTAGAGGAGAGCCCGCAAGCTTGCGGGCCAGATTGGGGACACACATGGACATGCAAACCAGCGTGCTCAAGCCGCGCCTGTCGTTCTGGCAGTTGTGGAACATGAGCTTCGGCTTCTTCGGCATCCAGTTCGGCTTCGCACTGCAGAACGCCAATACCAGCCGCATCTTCGCCACGCTCGGCGCCAACCCCGACGACCTGGCCCTGTTCTGGCTTGCCGCGCCGGTCACCGGCTTGCTGGTGCAGCCCATCATCGGCTACCTGAGCGACAACACCTGGCACCCGAAGTGGGGCCGCCGCCGTCCCTTCTTCTTCATCGGCGCCGTGCTGGCCGCGATCGCGCTGTTCCTGATGCCGAACTCCGCCACCCTGTGGATGGCCGTGGCCGTGCTGTGGCTGATGGACGCCGCCATCAACGTGTCGATGGAACCCTTCCGCGCCTTCGTCGGCGACAAGCTGGACGCCTCGCAGCAGACCGCGGGCTATGCGATGCAGACCTTCTTCATCGGCTGCGGCGCGGTGATCGCCTCGCTGCTGCCGACCATCTTCGAATCCATGGGCGTCTCGAACGCCGCCGTGGGCGGCATGATCCCGGACACCGTGCGCTACTCGTTCTACGCCGGCGGCGCGGTGTTCTTCCTGGCCGTCACCTGGACCGTGCTCACCGCCGACGAACTGCCGCCGGCCGACCTGGACAGCTTCCACAAGGAGCGCCAGCAGTCGCGCGGCCTGGGCCACGCGTTCACCGAAATCATCGGCGGCTTCGGCAAGATGCCGCGCACCATGGTGCAGCTGGCCTTCGTGCAGTTCTTCACCTGGATCGCGCTGTTCGCGATGTGGATCTACACCGGCAGCGCCATCGCCGACAACGTCTACGGCACCACCGACGCCCAGTCGACCGCCTACCAGGACGCCGGCAGCTGGGTCGGCATCATGTTCGCCGTCTACAGCGGCGTGTCGGCCCTGGCCGCCTTCATCCTGCCGGTGTTCGCCCGCGCCACCAGCCGCAAGACCGTGCACGCCGTCTGCCTTGCGGTCGGCGGCCTGAGCCTGGCCAGCGTCTTCCTGATCCACGACAAGCACGCGCTGATGATCCCGATGATCGGCGTCGGCCTGGCCTGGGCCTCGATCCTGACCATGCCCTATGCGATCCTGGCGGGCTCGCTGCCGGCCAAGCGCATGGGTTACTTCATGGGCTTGTTCAACTTCTTCGTCGTGATCCCGCAGATCGTCAGCGGCCTGCTGCTGGGCTTCGTCACCAAGCACTTCTTCGCCGGCCACACCGTCAAGACCCTGATGCTGGGCGGCGCCAGCATGCTGCTGGCGGCCGTGCTGACCCTGTTCGTGACCGACAAGGCTGCCCCGGTCAAGAGCACCCCTTAAGCCTGCGCCATCCATTTTGCTCCTGTCGTATCGTAACGTTTTATCAACATCCTCATGTTGCAACGTATGATAGACAGGAGCACAGCATGACTATCCAGACCGTCGCGACCACACCGTTTGCCGGGCAGCGCCCGGGCACGTCTGGCCTGCGCAAGAAGGTGACCGAGTTCCAGCAGCCCGGCTACCTCGAAAATTTCGTTGAAGCTATTTTCCTGACACTCGGCGAAGGCGCCGAGCGTACCCTGGTGGTGGGCGGCGACGGCCGCTACTTCAACCGCCAGGCGGTCCAGACCATCCTGCGCATGGCGGCCGCCCACGGCATCGAGCGGGTGCTGGTCGGCCGCGGCGGCATCCTTTCCACGCCAGCCGTGAGCTGCGTGATCCGCAAGCACGCCGCCTTCGGCGGCATCGTGCTGTCCGCCAGCCACAATCCGGGCGGCCCGGACGGCGACTTCGGCATCAAGTACAACATCGAGAACGGCGGTCCCGCGCCGGAAAAGATCACCGAAGCGATCTTCGCCAACACGCAGACCCTCACCGCCTACCGCATCAGCGATGCGCCGCCCGTCGACCTCGACGTACTCGGGAGCACGCGCATCGAGAACATGGCGGTCGAGGTGATCGATCCGGTCGCCGACTACGCCGGGCTGATGGCGCGCCTGTTCGACTTCGACGCCATCCGCGCCCTGTTCGCACGCGGCTTCAGCATGCGCTTCGACGCCATGCATGCGGTCTCGGGACCCTACGCCCACGCCATCCTCGAGGGCATGCTGGGCGCGCCCGCCGGCACCGTCATCAACGGCGTGCCGCGCGAGGACTTCGGCGGCGGCCACCCGGACCCGAACCCGGTCAACGCGGCCGAGCTGATCGCCCTGATGAACGGCCCCGGCGCGCCTGACTTCGGCGCCGCCTCGGACGGCGACGGCGACCGCAACATGATCGTCGGCCGCGGTCTGGCCGTGACGCCATCGGACAGCCTCGCCATCATCGCCGCCAACGCCACCGTGGCCCCCGGCTACAAGCACGGCATCAGCGGCATCGCGCGCTCCATGCCCACTTCTACTGCCGCCGACCGGGTGGCCGATGCGCTCGGCATTTCCTGCTTCGAGACGCCGACCGGCTGGAAGTACTTCGGCAACCTGATGGACGCCAACCTCGTCACCCTGTGCGGCGAGGAGAGCTACGGCACCGGTTCGCACCACATCCGCGAGAAGGACGGCCTGTGGGCCGTGCTGTTCTGGCTCAACCTGCTGGCCGCGAGCGGCAAGGGCGTGGAGCAGATCGTGCGCGAGCACTGGGCCCGTTTCGGCCGCAACTACTATTCGCGCCACGACTACGAAGCGGTCGACGCCGGCGCCGCCGACCAGATGATGCAGGCGCTGCGCGAGCAGCTGCCCGAGCTGGCCGGCCGCAGGCTCGACGGCCACCACGTGGCCGAGGCCGACGACTTCGTCTACAACGACCCGGTCGACGGCTCGGTCGCCACGCGCCAGGGCATCCGCATCATCATGAGCGACGGTTCGCGCATCGTGTTCCGCCTGTCCGGCACCGGCACCGAAGGCGCCACCATCCGTCTTTACCTGGAACGCTACGAACCCGATCCCGCGCGCCACGACCTCGACACCCAGGAAGCCTTGCGCCGCCTGGCCGAGATCGCGGACGACATTTCCGGCCTGCGCCGGCGCACCGGCCGGGAGAGCCCGACCGTGATCACCTGACCATCCACCCACCACACAGGAAACCCGCATGAAACTTCCCGTCCTTGCCGCCTCCCTGCTGCTGGCCTTCGGCGCCGTCCACGCGCCCATGGCCGCTGCCCAGACCGCGCCCGCGCCAGCCAATGCGCAGGCCAAGCCTTTCGTCTGGGAGAACGCGACCGTCTACTTCCTGCTGACGGACCGCTTCAACAACGGCAACCCGGCAAACGACGGCGCCTACGGCCGCAAGCAGGACGCGGCCAAGCTGCGCGGTTTCATGGGCGGCGACCTGGCCGGCGTCACGGCCAAGATCCGCGAGGGCTACTTCAAGAACCTGGGCGTGGACGCGATCTGGATCACGCCGCCGGTCGAGCAGATCCACGCCGGCACCGACGAAGGCACGGGCAAGAGCTACGGCTTCCACGGCTACTGGGCCAAGGACTTCACGGCGGTCGACGCGGCCCTCGGCACCGAGGACGACATGCGCACCCTGGTCGACACCGCCCACGCCAACGGCATCCGCGTGATCCTGGACGTGGTGATGAACCACACCGGCCCGGTCACGGCGCAGGACCCGGCCTGGCCGAAGTCCTGGGTGCGCACCGGCCCCAAGTGCACCTTCAAGGATGCGCGCACCACCCAGGATTGCACCCTGGTCGACAACCTGCCGGACTTCCTCACCCACAGCAACGCCGCCGTCGAGCTGCCGCCGATGCTGGCCGCGAAGTGGAAGAAGGAAGGGCGCTACGAGCGCGAAGTGAAGGAACTCGACGCCTTCTTCAAGCGTACCGGCTACCCGCGCGCGCCGCGCTTCTACCTGGTCAAGTGGCACGCCGACTGGGTGCGCAAGTACGGTTTTGACGGCTTCCGCGCCGACACCGTCAAGCACACCGAAGCCAGCGTGTGGAAGGAACTGAAGAAGGAAGCCAGCCTGGCCTATGAAGACTGGAAGAAGGCCAATCCTGCGAAAACGCTCGGCGATACGCCGTTCTGGATGGTGTCCGAAGTCTACGGCTACGCCATCGGCCACGGCCACAAGTACGACCTGGGCGGCGGCGACTTCGTCGACTACCTGGCCAACGGCTTCGACAGCATGATCAACTTCGCCATGAAGTCGGATGCGGCCCAGGGCTACGAAAAGCTGTTCTCCAGCTATTCCAGCATCCTGCACGGCGACATGAAGGGCTATTCGGTGCTGAACTACATCAGCTCGCACGACGACGGCGGCCCCTTCGACGCCTTGCGCGTGCGTCCTTTCGAGTCCGCCAACAAGCTGCTGCTGGCGCCGGGCGCGGCCCAGATCTACTACGGCGACGAGACCGCGCGCCTGCTCAAGATCGAGGGCGCGGTGGGCGACGCCACGCTGCGCTCGTTCATGAACTGGGACGAACTGGCGGCCAACGCCCAGCGCGGCACCACGCGGGTGGGCGAGGTGCACGAGCACTGGGCGCGCCTGGGCCGCTTCCGCGCGGCGCACCCGGCGGTGGGGGCGGGCGTGCACCAGATGATCCATCACAGCCCTTATACCTTCAAGCGTACCTGGAGCCAGGGTGGCCACAGCGACCGCGTGGTGGTGGCGCTCGAACTGCCGGCCGACAAGGCGGTGGCGATTCCGGTGGGCGGCGTGTTCAACGACGGGCAGACTGTGCGCGACTGGTACTCGGGCAAGACCGCCGTGGTCAAGGACGGCAAGGTGCAGTTCGACAGCCGCAGCCCGGTGGCGCTGATCGCGCAGGACTGATCTGTCGTAAAACCGCCCCTGGTGGGGTAGGGGCGGGTGCGTGCGGGGCAGGTGGTGTGCGCAGAAACTTGGGTTCCGGCCTTCGCCGGAACGACGTTCTTAAGTCGCCGGTTGAGATTGTTTGCCTTAGTCCGCACCCCTTGCACGTCGTTCCGGCGAAGGCCGGAACCCAAGTTTGCGTGCACAGCCACGGCACTACCTAGCAACCCCACCGGTTTTTCTGTCCAACGATCAATGGTATCCTACCGCGATGACCGTCGATCCCACCCCCGAACTGAAACCCACCCGCGCGGCCTTCGCCGACGGCCCGCGCCTGCTGGCCGACATCGGCGCGACCCATGCGCGCTTTGGCCTGGAAACCGCACCCGGCGTGCTGAGCAAGGTCGCGGTGCTGCGCTGCGACGAGTATTCCGGCATCGTGCCGCTGCTGGACGCCTACCTGGCGCAGATCCAGGGCACCCGCATCCTGCACGCCGCCTTCGCGCTGGCCAACCCGATCAGCGGCGACACCATCCGCATGACCAACCGCGACTGGCAGTTCTCGACCGACGAGGTGCGCCGCACGCTCGGCCTGTCGACGCTGCTGATCGTGAACGACTTCACCGCGCTTGCGATGGCGCTGCCGGGCTTCCAGCCCAAGGACTTGCTGCAGGTCGGCGGCGGCGCGCCGCAGAGCCATGCGGTGGCCGGTCTGCTCGGCCCCGGCACTGGCCTGGGCGTGTCGGGCGTGATCCCGACCATGGACGGCTTCGTTACCCTCGGTTCCGAAGGCGGCCACGTCAACTTCGCCCCGGCCGACGAGCGCGAGTTCGCCATCCTGCAGTACGCCTGGCGCGAGTGGCAGCACGTCTCGAACGAACGCCTGATCTCCGGCCCCGGCATGGAGATCATCTACCGCGCCCTGGCCCAGCGCAACGGCGTCAATGCGCCGCCGCGCGACGCGGCCGCCATCGTGGCCGGCGCGCTGGAGGCGGACGACCCGCTGTGCCTGGAAGTGCTGGAATGCTTCTGCGGCATGCTGGGCGGCGCGGCCGCCAACCTGGCGGTGACCCTGGGCGCCTTCGGCGGCATCTTCATCGGCGGCGGCATCGTCCCGCGCATCGCCGAATGGTTCGCCACGTCGCCCTTCCGCGCCCGTTTCGAGGCCAAGGGCCGCTTCACCGACTACCTGGCGCAGATCCCGACCTACGTGATCATGACGCCCAACCCGGCCCTGTACGGCGTGTCGACGATCCTGTCCGAGCACCTGCGCGGCCGCAGCGGCGCCAACACCCTGATGGACCGCGTGCAGCAGCTGCGCCACGAACTCTCGCCGGCCGAACAGCGCGTCGCGGCGCTCGTCATCGAGCATCCGCGCAAGGTCCTGTCCGAACCGATCGCCGAGATCGCGCGCCTGGCCGACGTCAGCCAGCCGACCGTGATCCGCTTCTGCCGCTCGCTGGGCTTCCAGGGCCTGGCCGAGTTCAAGCTCAAGTTCGCCGGCAGCCTGACCGGCACCATCCCGGTGCGACACAGCCAGGTGCGCATGAGCGACAGCACCCACGACCTGTCGGCCAAGGTGATCGACAACACCGTGTCGGCGATCCTGAAGTTCCGCGACCAGCTCGACGTGCACGCCATCGACCGCGCCATCGAGATCCTGCGCCGTGCGCGCCGGGTCGAGTTCTACGCGATGGGCAATTCGCGCGCGGTGGCGCTGGACGCCCAGCACAAGTTCTTCCGCTTCCGCATTCCGGCCGCGCTGTACGGCGACTCGCACCTGCTGAACCTGGCCGCCGGCCTGCTCGGGCCGGGCGACGTGGCGATCGCGATCTCCACCGCCGGCCAGCTGCCCGAGCTGCTGGAGGCGGTCGACACCGCGCGCGCCGCGGGCGCCGAGGTCATCGCCATCACCAGCAGCAAGTCGGCGCTGGCCAAGAAGGCCAACGTCTGCCTGGCGGTCGACCATACCGAGGACAGCACGACCTTCCTGTCGATGATCTCGCGCATCCTGCAGCTGCTGCTGGTCGACATCATGTCGGTCGGGATCTCGCTGGGCGCGCAAGGTGAGGGCAGCCAGGCCGACATCGAAGAGCGCAGGCTGCTGATCTCGCACCTCGACATCTGAGCGCGCACGGGAGCGTGCCGGTCATCGACGCGTCACATCCCGTCATTACATTTGCTGCACGATCAACTCGATGGAGTGCAACGTGCAGCAACGCTTCTTGCCGTCTTTTTCTCGCCTGATTCCTCTCCTGGCCACCGCCGCGGTCCTCGCCGCTTGCGGCGGCAGCGACAGTCCGGACCTGCAGAATCCCGGCGCCGCCTGGCCGCCCATGCCGACCGTGACCGGCCACCGCGGCGCCTCCGCGCTGCGCCCGGAGCACACGCTGGCGGCCTACCAGAAGGCCATCGAGGACGGCGCCGACGTGGTCGAGCCGGACCTCGTTTCCACTAAAGACGGCGTGCTGGTGGCGCGCCACGAGAACGAGATCTCGGGCACGACCAACGTGGCGACCCTGTCCCAGTTCGCTGCGCGCAAGACCACCAAGAGCATCGACGGCGTGGCGGTGACCGGCTGGTTCACCGAAGACTTCACCCTGGCGGAACTGAAGACCCTGCGCGCCCGCGAGCGCATTCCGGCCAACCGTCCGGCCAACGTGAGCTACAACGACCAGTTCGAGATCCCGACCCTGCAGGAAGTGATCGACCTGGTGCGGCGCGAAGGCGAGGCGCGCGGCAAGGTGATCGGCATCTATCCCGAGACCAAGCACCCGACCTACTTCAAGTCGATCGGCCTGCCGATGGAGAGGCGCCTGGTCGATACCTTGCTGGCCAACGGCTATCGCGGCAAGCAGGCGGCGGTGTACATCCAGTCCTTTGAAACGGCCAACCTCAAGGAACTGCGGACGATGACGGACATGCGGCTGGTGCAGCTGATCGATAGTCCAGCGAATGCGCCTTACGATTTCGTCGCGGCGAAGACCGGGCGTACCTATGCCGACCTGATCACGCCGGCCGGGCTGAAGGAGATCGCGGCCTACGCGGACGTGGTGTCGCCCTACAAGGAGATCATCATTCCGCGCACGGCGGCGAACGAGCTGGGGACGCCGACGTCGTTTGTCGCCGACGCGCATGCGGCGGGGCTGAAGGTGCATACCTGGACGCTGCGGCCGGAGAATCCCTTCCTGCCGCTGAGCCTGCGGGCAGCGCCGGTGACGTCGCCGAACCAGCGGGGTAATGCGGTTGCCGAGATCCTGGCGTATCTGAATGCGGGGATCGATGGGTTCTTTACTGACGATCCGGCGGTAGGAAGGGCTGCGGTGAATGCGTTTCTTAAAAAATGAAGTAGGCGGCTGAGCGTGCAAACTTAGGTTCCGGCCTTCGCCGGAACGACGGTCTTGGGGCTAGTGGCAAGCTCTCGCACGTCGTTCCGGCGGAGGCCCGAACCTAAGTTCACCAAACGAAACCGTCAGCGTAAATAAGGCGCAACGTTACCGGCAACCCGCTCGATCTCTTCCTTCGTCAACGGCAATGCCTTGAACGCAGCCCACGCTTCGCGCGGATGCATGTTGGTCGGCGTGACCGCATCCGACCCATACAGCACCTTGTCGACCCCCACCATCCGGATCCGCTGCACCATCGCGCGCGCGTGCTCCGGCGTGATATCGGGCGTGGCGATCGACGCCACGTCGAAGTAGAGCTGGCGCGTATTCGGATCGCGCCGCGCCGCCGCCTCGGCGAACACGCGCATCACCTCGTTGGCCGGCGGGTCTTCGTAGCCCGGACCGGCGCCGGCGAAGTGCGCCACCTGCACAGTAATGTCGGTCGCCAGCGGCATCAGCTGTTCGAGGAAGGCGCGGGCCTGGGCCTCGCCATACGGGCGCTTGAGCGAGATCGAGGCGCGCAGGTGGATGGCGATCGCCATGCGGTGGCGGTTGGCCGCGCGGAAGACCTCTTTCAGCCTGGCGATGTGTTCCGGCTTGTCGAGCTGCACATCAGAATTCCCGAAGTGCATCTTGATCCCGTGCCGCAGGTGCTTGTGCGCGGCGCAGCGTTCCAGCTCGGCCAGCGCGTAGTCCTTGAGCGGATTGAAACCGCAGAAGGCGCGCAGGCGGTCCGGGTACTTGGCCACCTGGGCGGCGGTCCAGTCGTTCTCCGCCTTGACCTTGCCGTACTCGTCCTCGATCACGCGCGAGGGCCGCCCGAACATGTAGGCCACCGACATGACCGCCGCGCGGCGGATGCCCGCCTTGTCCAGGTGGCCGACCAGGTCGTCGGCCGACAGCAGCTGCGGCCCGGTCGGGCCGGGCTTGATCAGGTCGATGATGGGCGGGCTGAACAGGTGCTGGTGATGGTCGGCGGACGGCTGGGCGGCGACGGCCAGCGGAAGGGCGAAGGCAAGGCCGGCTGCAAGGCGGCGGAACAGCGAAGGCATGGCGGGTCCTGGGCAAGATTGGATGATCCAGCCTAGCGCCGGATTGCTAGACTGTCCATTACAAATGGATACATACGGTGCCTGCCGGCAGCGCGGCGTCGCAGCGGTGCGTCACCGGCCGGGGGCTTCTGTTATGGTTTTGGCATCCAGACATCGATAGCGAAGGAGGCGGCATGGAACGATACCTGATCGTTTACCGAGGATCGACCGTCGACGAGGCGGAAGGCCCGCAACACGACCCCGCACGCTGGGACGCGTGGTTCAGCGCGCTCGGTTCCGCCCTGGTCGAGCGCGGCGGCCTGGCGCACAGCAGCGTCGAGGTGCCGAGCCGCCTGCGTGGCCCGAAGCTCAACAGCGCTTCGCTCTCGGGCTATTCGGTGATCATGGCGGCGGATTTCAACGACGCCGTGCGGCTGGCGGAGGAATGCCCGATCTTCGACGAGAAAGGTTCGGTCGAGATCGCGCGGCTGACGAGCCAGCAGTAACTCAGACGAAAGGGGTGAGGGTGATGCGCAGCAGCTGGGAGTATTCGCTGACCCCCATCGCCTTGGCCATGTAGCTGGCCGCCCCCAGCAGGGAGGCGCGCATGCGGTCGGCCTCGACCGGCACCTCGGTCATCACCACGGCCGGGACATCCTGCAGGTGCGGCACCGAGCGGATGAACTTCAGCACTTCGAAGCCGTCGATCTTCGGCATGCGCACGTCGAGCAGGATCAGGCCGAAATCGCGGGATGTTGGCGCGCTCGAGGACGCGCCCAGAATTTCGATCGCTTGCTCCGCATCCGGGATGTGCACGACGGGATTCGTGATCCCGCATTGACCGAGAGCCAGGATGGTGAGGTCGGCATCGAGCTGGCTATCCTCGATTAATAGAATCGTATCGCACATCCGAACGATTGTATTCCGCACAACAGAAGCGGCGCGCACGATTGCGGATCGTTCGGCGCGCCGGCTGCTTTGCGCTTATTCGGCCACGAACACCACCGCCGTACGCGGCGGCACCGTGAAGCTGCCGCTGGCGCTGTCGAAGCGCGCCTGTTTCGCACGCTGGTCGGCCGCTCCCTGCGCCAGGTGGACTGGATGCAGCACCAGGCGCTTGCCGCGCAGGGTTTCGTCCGTCACGACATGCTCCACCTTGTCCACGTTCACCAGGTAGCTCAAGCCCGCGAAACGCGCGCCCGGGTAGCCCTTGCCGTCCAGCCAGGCCGCCAGCACGGTCGCTTCCTGCTGCGGGCCGGTGTTGAAGAAGCGCAGGCGCTGGACGATGTCCTGGCTGGTACGCAGGCGGAACAGGGTCGAGCTGGCGCGGATGCGCAGCAGGTCGCGGAAGGCGTCGCGCGCGAAGGCGATGTCGGCGGGCGCCGGCTTGATCGCGGTATTCGCCAGGTAGGGCTTGAGCAGCGCCCAGTCCTTGCCGTTGTCGTCCTGCGGCGGCAGGCCGGTGCCGAAGTAGTTGTCCTGGTAGCTCCAGTCGATGCGGTTGAACCAGTCGCCCGAATTGAAGCTGTTGCGGTCCAGGGACTTGGAGCGCAGGGTGTCGATGCCCGCGTGATAGTAGGCCACGCCCTGGCTGAAGGCATTGATCGCCATGCCCAGCACCTGCACGCGCGCGCGCTCGGCGGCCGGCGTGTCCAGCGGGAGCTTGAGCACGTTGGCGTCGAACAGGGTCTGGTTGTCGTGGTTCTCGACGTAGTTCACCACTTCGCCCGGCTGGCTGGCGTAGCCGGCCGGCTGGTTGCCGTAGGCGATCTCCTGCAGCGGTCGCACGCGGTCGTCGAAGCTGCGCAGCGGGTAGGGACGCACCGAGCCGGCCAGGCCGACGCGGATCAGGTCCGCGGCGCGCAGCAGGTCGGCCTTCTGGTGCTTGCCGCCCTGTGCGTTCGGATCGTAGACCAGGCCGTTGATGTAGCCCTGGCGGCTGACCATCGCTTCGCCCGAGTCACCGGCCGAGCCGCCGCGCACGGCGTCGCGCGCGCGGTCGCTGAAGGTGCCGATGCCGGAGCCGTTCAGCGACAGCTGCGAGGCCTGCACGAAGCGCGCGCCGTCCGCCACTTCGCCGAAGTTCCAGCCTTCGCCGATCAGCTGCACCTGGCGGCCCGCGGCCTTGTTCACGCGCTGCTGCAGGCGCTCCATCGCCGCACGCGGCTGGTGGCCCATCAGGTCGAAGCGGAAGGAATCGATCTTGTAGTGGCGGGTCCAGAGCTCGGCCGAGTCGATCATGAGCTTGGCCATCATCGTGTTCTCGGTGGCCGTGTTGTCGCAGCAGGTCGAGCGCTCGATCGCTCCGAGAGCGTTGAGACGGTGGTAGTAGCCGG
Source organism: Massilia sp. AB1 (assembly GCF_018119385.1). Lineage (NCBI taxonomy): Bacteria > Pseudomonadati > Pseudomonadota > Betaproteobacteria > Burkholderiales > Oxalobacteraceae > Massilia > Massilia sp. AB1. Next base: position 37,878 of record NZ_JAGKSG010000024.1, read on the forward strand.
GCACGATGCGGTCCAGGACCGACTTCTCGTTCTGGCCGGCGATGAAGGTGTGGTTGTAGACAACGTCGGTGCCGACGCGCAGGCCGGCCTTGTGCAGGTCCATCACCATCTGGCGGAACTCGAGCACGCGGCGCGCACCGTCGCCCGGGTCGCTGGAATAGCTGCCTTCCGGGGCGTTGTAGTGATAAGGATCGTAGCCCCAGTTGAAGCAATCAAGATCGGCGGTCTTGCGCACCAGGGCCTGCTGGCTCTCGCCGTCCGGCGCACCGGACGGCTGCGGCACCGCGCAGTTCTGCTCCGGCACGCTGCCCAGGTCGTAGACCGGCAGCAGGTGGATGTCGGTCAGTCCGGCCTTGGCCAGCGCCGCCAGGTGCTTCATGCCGTTCGACCCGGTCTCGCCGAAGGCCGTGTACTTGCCGCGCTTCGCTTCCGGCACGCTCGGGTCGTTGATCGAGAAGTCGCGCACGTGCAGCTCGTAGATGACCATGTCGGTCTGGGCCTTGACCGTGTTCGGGGCGCGCGTCTTGTCCCAGCCTTTCGGCTTGAGCCTGGGCGAATTCAGGTCGGCGATGTAGCTGCGCTTGGAGTCGGTGGTGAGGCTGATGGAATAAGGATCGGTGACGAGGTTGCGCACCACACCCATGCCGTCGACCACGACGTCGACCGCGTATTTGTAGTAGCTGCCGGACAGGTCGCGCGCGACCCGGGCGCTCCAGGCGCCGGTGCGCGGGTCCGGCTTCATGTCCTGCACGGCGCTGGCGCGGCCGGTGGCGCTGTCGTAGGTGCAGACGGCCACCTGTTGCGCAGTCGGGGCCCACAGCTTGAAGGAGGTGGCCTTCGCCGTGGGCGTGGCGCCGAGGTCGCCGATCTTCCCGGCGGCGGCGTACAGGTCGTCGAGGGCGCCCGCCACCTGCAGGCGGGTAGCGGCGCGCACCGTGCCGTCCGGGGCTTCGTGGACCAGCACCAGCTGTTCGCGGTGCAGGGCGGGCAGCCTGGACAGGTCGGCGTCGCGCACCGTCAGCACGGGGCCGCTGGTCACGTATTTGAAGCGCTCGGCGGCGGCCCTGGATGCGGGGATGGCCGCCACCTCGAGCGCCACGAAACCGGCCGCACCCTCGACCTTGGCGCCCGGCTTCGCAAGGATGCCGGCGGTGGGGGAGTGGTAGAGGCGGTAGCTGCCGTTGAGCGGGCTGCCGGGCCAGCGGATCATGTGGCGGTCGAGCCAGACGGCGCGGGCTTCCAGGGTGGCGCTGGAGGCGTGCAGGACTTGCTGGAAGGACGGGTTGTCGCAGGCGTCGAGCGGGACCGCGGCGTGGGCCGAGGAGGAGAGGGCGAGTGCGCCCAGGAGGGTATAGCGAAGTTGTTGGCTCATCTTGTAGGGTTGGCGGGTTCCCCGCCAACGCGTTCAAGTGGCGGGGACCTGCCTACGGAAAGGGCATATTGAGGTGGTTGAACGCGTCGGCGGCGGAGCCGCCAACCCTACGGATTACGCGCCGGCGCCGCGGTAGTGGTCGACCATCTTGTAGCGCGTCGCATACCAGCCGAAGACGGCCGCCGCGAGCAGCGCGAAGCCGGCGAAGAAATACATCTGGAACGCGATGACGCCGACGCCCGAAGTCTCGATGTGGGCGATCACGGCCTCGTTCTTGACGCCCGCGTTCACGATCAGCACCCACAGGTTGCCGACGGTGACGGCCAGGTACCACAGCGCCATGATCACGCCCTTCATCGAGGCCGGAGCCTGGCTGTACGCGAATTCCAGGCCGGTGGCCGAGACCAGCACCTCGCCCAGGGTCAGCAGGGCGTAGGGCAGGATCTGCCAGGCGATCGAGACCGGGTCGCCCGCATCGAGCTGCACCTGCAGGTTGCCGACCACGACCCAGGCCGCCGCCGACAGGGCGATGCCGGTCGTCATGCGGCGCAGCGGGGTCGGCTCCAGGCCGATGGCGCGCAGCAGCGGGAACAGGGCGAAGTTGTTGAAGGGGATGAGGATCATCACCAGCAGCGGGTTCAGGGCCTGCATCTGGGCCGGGATGATGGTGAAGGTCGAACCGAACAGGCTGACTTCGTTGCTCATGGCGTTGGCCTGCACGATCCAGGTCGAGGCCTTCTGGTCGAACAGCGACCAGAACGGCGTGACCAGGCCGAACACGATCAGGATGCGCAGCACGGCGCGCACGCCATCCACCGCTTCGGCGGGATGCTGGGCGCGTGCCCGCTCCAGCTGCATCGAGGCGCCGATGCCCACGAACGCCAGCAGCAGCACCAGCGCGGTGCAGGCGGCGATCACGAAGCCCCACTTGGGCGTCATGGCGAGCGAGACCACGGCGGCGATGGCGCCGACGGCGGCCACGATCAAACCGGGGCGGCCCTGGCCGGGCGCCTGGGCCAGCAGGGCGGTGCGCACCACGCGCAGGAAGGAATGCGGATTGCTCGGCGCCGGCGGCACGTGCACGTACTTGCGCTTGCCGCTCCACAGGACCATGGTGGCGATGAACATCAGGATGCCCGGGATGCCGAAGGCCACCGAGGGACCGTAGTCGCGCAGGAAGATCGGCATCAGCAGCGAAGCGAAGAAGGAGCCGAAGTTGATGATCCAGTAGAAGGCGTCGAACACCACCTTGGCCTTGTCCTTGTTGGTCTTGTCGAACTGGTCGCCCACGAACGAGGCCACCAGCGGCTTGATGCCGCCCGAGCCGAAGGCGATCAGGAACAGGCCGAAGTAGAAGCCGTTGACGCTGTCCTCGAACAGGGCCAGGCAGGCGTGGCCGGCGCAGTAGATCAGGCTGAACCAGAAGATGGTGTTGTACTTGCCGTAGTAGCGGTCGGCCAGCCAGCCGCCCAGCAGCGGGAAGAAGTACACGCCCATCATGAAGGTGTGGAAGACGTGCTTGGCTTCGCCGGCGCGCTCGGATTCGGCCACGAACAGCAGCAGGGTCGAGATCAGGAAGGGCGTCAGGATGTTGCGCATCCCGTAGAAGCTGAAGCGTTCACAGCCCTCGTTGGCGATGATATAGGGGATCTGCCGCGGCATGCGCCCGGCGCTGCCCGTGGAGACGGTGGTGGTGGCGGTGGCTGGTGAAGTCATGGCTTCGTTTTCCCGTTTTTGCGAAACAAACGCGATCCTATGCCGAGGCTGAGCTACTTTGCAATAAAAATATCTTGCCGACACCTCAGGTAGCGCAGATGTTACGTAGTTTAGTTACGCGGCATGTGTTGCGTCGATGCAAATAATATTTGCAAGTTGTTGAAATTAAACGAATAAATGTGATTTAAGCTCGTGAGGCCTGAATTGTAAAGTTTTCATACCTCATGTATATTCGCTAGAAATTCCAACCGGACCTCAGCCATGACCCAGACCAATCCGAACTGGTGGCGCGAAGCCATCATCTACCAGGTTTATCCGCGCAGCTACCTCGACACCAACGGCGACGGCGTGGGCGACCTGGCCGGCATCACCGAAAAACTCGACTACATTGCCAGCCTGGGCGTGGACATCGTCTGGCTGTCTCCTTTCTTCAAGTCGCCCATGAAGGACTTCGGCTACGACATCGCCGACTACTGCGACGTCGACCCGCTGTTCGGCACCCTGGCCGACTTCGACCGCCTGGTCGCCAGGGCCCACAGCCTGGGCCTGAAGATCATGATCGACCAGGTGATGTCGCACACCGCCGACACCCATCCCTGGTTCGTCGAGAGCCGCTCCAGCCGCGAGAACCCGAAGTCGGACTGGTATGTCTGGGCCGATCCGCTCCCGGATGGCAACCCGCCCAATAACTGGCTGTCGGTCTTCGGCGGCTCGGCATGGCAGTGGGACACCCGCCGCAAGCAGTACTACATGCACAACTTCCTGGTGAGCCAGCCGCAACTGAACTTCCACAACCCGGAAGTGCAGCAAGCCCACCTGGACGCCCAGCGTTTCTGGCTCGAGCGCGGCGTCGACGGCGTGCGCATGGACGCCTGCGTGTTCCACTTCCACGACCGCCAGCTGCGCAGCAATCCGCCGGCCCTGGTGCGCGACACTTCGACCGTCACGGACGTGAACCCCTACGGCATGCAGGCGCACATCTACGACAAGACCCAGCCCGAGAACATCGCCTTCCTGCAGAGGGTGCGCGCCCAGCTGAACGAATTCGGCGCGGTCTCGATCGGCGAAGTCAGCTCGGACGACGCGCTGGAACAGATGGCCGAGTACACCGAAGGCGGCGACAAGCTGCACATGGCCTACAGCTTCAACCTGCTCACGCCGGTGTTCACTGCGGCGCATATCCGCAAGCAGGTCGAGGAATTCAACGAGCGCGTCAAGGACGGCTGGGCCTCCTGGTCGGTCGGCAACCACGACGCCATCCGCGTCATGACCCGCTGGGGCGGTTCCAACCCGACGCCTGCGCTGGGCAAGCTGGTGCTGGCGATGCAGCTCTCGCTCAAGGGCACGCCTTGCCTGTACCAGGGCGACGAACTGGCGCTGGTGGAAGCGGACGTGCCTTACGAACTGCTGCAGGATCCTTATGGCATCACCTTCTGGCCCGAGTTCAAGGGCCGCGACGGCTGCCGCACCCCGATGCCCTGGACCGGCGAGGCGCCGAACGGCGGCTTCACGACCGGCAAGCCATGGCTGCCGGTGGCCGAGCCTCATCTGGCCGCCAACGTCGAGCAGCAGGACAAGGATCCGCAGTCGATGCTGAACTTCCAGCGCCGCTTCATCGCCTGGCGCCGCAGCATGCCGCAGCTGACCCGCGGCGAGATCGACTTCTTCGACGCGCCGGAACCGGTGCTGGCCCTGCGCCGTCACGCCGAGGGCATGGACAGCGTGCTGGCCGCCTTCAATCTGTCGGACCGCGAAGTCAGCTTCGACTGGCCGGAGACTGCCGGTGCTTCGGTGCTGGATACGCACGGCCTGCAGGGTGATGCGAAAGGGGGCAAGGTAACCTTGCCGCCTTACGGCGCCTGGTTCGGCAGCGTAGCGAGCCGCTGATGGGCAGCCAGCAAGAGCAGGATAAATTTGCCCGTGCGGCGTTTGCCGACGGTCCGCGCTTGCTGGCAGATATCGGGGCGACCCACGCGCGCTTCGCGCTGCAGACCGCACCGGGCCAGTTCCGCTCGGTGAGCGTGCTGCGCTGCGACGACTTCCCGGGCATCGTCCCGCTGCTGCGCCACTACCTGCAGGACCACGCGGACGTCACCTTGCACCACGCCGCCTTCGCGGTGGCCAACCCGATCAGCGGCGACTACGTGCGCATGACCAACCGCGCCTGGGAGTTCTCCACCGACGCGGTGCGGCGCGAGCTGGGCCTGTCGACCCTCCTGATCGTCAACGACTTCACTGCGCTCGCCATGGCGATCCCGGGCTTCGCCCAGGAAGACCTGATGCAGGTGGGGCAGGGCAAGCCGGCTTCGAACGCCGTGATCGGCGTGCTGGGACCGGGCACGGGCCTCGGCGTGTCGGGTGTGATTCCGACGGCGGACGGTTTCGTCACCCTCGGTTCGGAGGGCGGTCACGTGAACTTCGCGCCGGCCGACGAGCGCGAATTCGCGATCCTGCAGTACGCCTGGCGCGAGTGGCAGCACGTCTCGAACGAGCGCCTGATCTCCGGGCCGGGAATGGAAATCATCTACCGCGCGCTCGCGCAACGCAATGGCGTGCAGGCGCCGCCGCGCACGGCGGCCGCCATCGTGGCCGGCGCGCTGGAAGCGGACGATCCGCTGTGCCTGGAAGTGCTGGAATGCTTCTGCGGCATGCTGGGCGGGGCGGCGGCCAACCTGGCGGTGACCCTGGGCGCCTTTGGCGGCATCTTCATCGGCGGCGGCATCGTGCCGCGCATGGGCGAGTGGTTCGCCCGTTCGCCGTTCCGCGCGCGCTTCGAGGCAAAGGGGCGCTTCTCGACCTATTTGCAGGACATTCCGACCTACGTCATCACGACGCCGAACCCGGCCTTTCATGGCGTCGCGACCATCCTGGCCGAGCACCTGCGCGGCAGGAGCGGCGCCAACACGCTGATGGACCGCGTCCAGCAGCTGCGCCACGAACTCTCGCCGGCCGAACAGCGAGTGGCCACCCTGGTCATCGAGCAGCCGCGCCTGGTGCTCAACGAACCGATCGCCGAGATCGCCCGTCTGGCGGATGTCAGCCAGCCGACCGTGATCCGCTTCTGCCGCTCGCTGGGCTTCCAGGGGCTGGCCGAGTTCAAGCTCAAGTTCGCGTCCAGCCTGACCGGCTCGATTCCGGTGCGGCACAGCCAGGTGCGCACCAGCGACAGTACGCACGATTTATCGGCCAAGGTGATCGACAACACGGTGTCGGCGATCCTGCGTTTCCGCGACCAGCTGGACGTGCGCTCGCTGGACCGCGCCATCGAGCTGGTGAGCAAGGCAAGACGGGTCGAGTTCTACGCGATGGGCAATGCGCGCGCGGTGGCGCTGGATGGCCAGCACAAGTTCTTCCGCTTCCGGATTCCTACGGCGCTGTATGGCGATGCGCATCTGTTCAAGCTGGCCGCCGAGCTGCTGGGGCCCGGGGATGTGGTGATCGCGGTGTCGAATTCGGGGAATCTGCAGGAACTGCTGGACGCGGCGGATGCGGCGCGTGCGGTGGGCGCGGACGTGATCGCGATCAGCAACAGCCAGTCGCCGCTGGCGCGCAAGGCCACGGTCTGCCTGGCGGTGGATCATGCGGAGGACAGCACCAGCTTCCTGTCGATGATTTCGCGCATCCTGCAGCTGCTGCTCATCGACATCATGGCGGTGGGGATTTCGGTGGATGGCCAGCATGGGCAGGGCGAGGAGCCGCATCGGCTCTTGATCTCGCACCTCGATAGCTGAAATACGATTAGTTAGCCTATGAACGTCGTTCCGGGACTCGGCGTCCCCCTCGGCCGGAACCCAAGTTTGTGTGCGCTATCGAGACGCTAAACTTGGACCCCGGCCTTCGCCGGGGAGACGGTTTTTCGGCTAACTGGAAAGGTTCAATCCGCGCTCTTGAGCTCCACCCGCTTGATCTTGCGCCGCCACTCCTGCACGCTCAGGAGCGTATCCGTCTCCGCATCCTCGACCAAAATCTCATCCCCCGTCTGCGACACCAGGAAGCTCTCGCGCCGGCGCACGTCCTCGGCGCGGTTCTCGACAAAAGTCAGCTGGTAGTACTTCTTGCCGTTGATCTCACGCGGAATAGGATCGTCCTCGATCACCGCGCCGTGCGCCTTGCCGCCCGAGCGCTTTTCGATCTGCGCCGACCAGGCCTTCAGTTCCGGCAGTTCGAGCAGCGAGTTCATGGCCTGCTCTTTCGTGCGCACTGCCGGCGCAGCCGGTTTCTCGGCGGCCGGTTGCGGCGGCGCCTCGCGCTCGGCGCGCTTGCAGCCGGCAAAGGCACAGGCGAGCGCCAGCGATACGGCCAGCAGGCGCAGGGAAGAGGGAAGAGCGGCGCGATCGGACATGAGAAGCCTCGTAAGGTGAGGCGGTCATACTAAACGATGCCTGTCCGCGCGGCAACAGATGAGCTGGCTTGGTCTAGCGGAAGTAAAAGCTGCCGTGGACCGAGACACCGGGCTCGACGTAGACCGGACGCGGCCGCACGTACACCGGTCGCGGCTCCACGTAATAGACCACCGGTTCCTCATAGCGGTAGCGGTCGTGATAGGCATGGCGCGGCGCGCGGCATTTGCGCTTTTCCTTATAGTCGCCATTGCGCTTGAATTTGCGCTCGACCTTGCAGTGGCCGTCCCAATAGGTTTCCTTGTATTCGCGCTGGTAGTGGCCGTGGCCGCGCTCGTGCTTCCACGAATCGGCACTTGCCGGAGCCTGGACGGCGAACAGCAGGGCGGGCAGCAGGAACATCGAGAGTGGTTTCATGAATCGTCCCGGTCTGATGGATGTCTTTTCGCCAATGTAGCCGCCGATTGCGAATCTTGCCGTCACCGCGACGAAACAGATGTAAGCAAATGTGTCGACCGGGTCAGGCCGGCAGCACGGTCTCGCTGCGCAGGAAGTCGAACATCGCCTTCATGCGCCCGAGGTAGCGGGTGTCCGGATGGGCCAGCGCCCACAAGCCGATGTCCAGTTCGGGCAACGGCCCGTCGACGATCACGGCCTGCGGATGCCCGCGCAGCACCGCGAGCGGCACGATCCCCACTCCCATCCCGTTCGCGATCGCGCCGCCGACCGCCAGCAGGTTGCTGAGCCGGTGGCGCGGCGCCAGCTTGGGAAAATGCTGGCGCCGCCAGTGCTGGGACGGATGGTCGGGCAGGCTGTCGTCGAGCGCGATCCAGTCCATCTCGCTGACATGCCGGCCTTCCGGCTGCCGGGCCAGGTAATCCTTGCTCGCGTAGACCGCCGAACGCATGGTGCCGAGCCGGATGCCGACCAGGTGCTCGGGCGGGGCAGAGGTCACGCGGATGGCGATGTCGGCATCGCGCTGGCTCAGGTTGGCGAGCACATTGGTGGTGACCAGATCCAGGCCAATGTGCGGATAAGCGGCGCTGAAGCGCGGCAGCACCGGCAGCAGGACGCTGTGCAGCAGGGTGTCGGTCATGGTGAGGCGCAGCGCGCCGGAGGGCTCGGCGGCCTGGTCGAACGCCGCTTCGCGCGCTTCCTCGAGCTGGGCTTCGATCCGCTCCGCGTGGCTGGCCAGGGTGCGTCCGAGTTCCGTCGCCACATAGCCCTGGCGGCCGCGCTCGAACAGCAGCTCGCCGATGTCCTTTTCGATGCGCTTGATCGAGCGGAACACCGTGGACGTGTCGACCTTCAGTCGTTCGGCCGCTCCAGCCAGCGTGCGGCCGCGGTGCAGGGCCAGGATGATCTCCAGGTCGGGCAAGCCGAGCTTCGATTGCATCTTTGCATACGGTGGTTTCATGGATGCCTATTTTACTTGCGTTCATGCATAGATAAAGTCATCCCATCTCAACCAGCGACCCAAGGAGCCATCATGAACGACTCTCGTACCTTATCGACCGCCGCACTGCTGCTGCGTCTCTTCCTCGGCGCCGTGTGGCTGGCCCACGCTTGCCTGACCCTGGCGGCCTTCCTGGCACCCGGCATCGCCGTCTTCCTGGCGGAGCAGGGGATGCCCACCCCCTTGACCTGGCCGGCGGGGCTGCTGGAGCTGGCGGGCGGACTGCTGCTCCTGTTCGGCTTCCATGGCCGCGCGGCGTCCTTCGCCATGCTGGCCCTGCTGGCCGATGCGCTTCCCGGCCCGGCCGGCAACGGCTACGCGCTGTTCCTGGCGGCCGTCTCGGTCATCCATCTCCTGGTCGGCGACGGCGCCGGCGCCTTGCCGGCGAAACCGGTGGCGCGCCGCGATGCCGCGCCTGTACGCGCCTAGCCTGCACAAAGCAGAAAGCCCGCAAGGCGCGAACCTTGCGGGCTTTCTTGTGGAGGATGGCGCGGTTGCCCGCGCCTGGCCGCCGGGGGCAAATTACATCATGCCGTCCATGCCGCCCATGCCACCCATACCGCCCATGCCGCCCATACCGCCGGCCGGCTTGTCTTCAACGACTTCCGAGACCATGCAGTCGGTGGTCAGCATCAGGCCGGCGATCGATGCTGCGTTCTGCAGCGCCGAGCGGGTGACCTTGGCCGGATCCAGCACGCCCATTTCGACCATGTCGCCGTAGGTGCCGTTGGCGGCGTTGTAGCCGTAGTTGCCCGAGCCGTTCAGGACGGCGGCGACCACGACCGACGGCTCTTCGCCGGCGTTCTGGACGATCATGCGCAGCGGCTCTTCCATGGCGCGCAGGACGATCTTGATGCCTGCGTCCTGGTCCGGGTTGTCGCCCTTGATGTCCAGCGAAGCGCGTGCGCGCAGCAGTGCCACGCCGCCGCCCGGGACGATGCCTTCTTCAACGGCGGCGCGGGTTGCGTGCAGCGCGTCTTCCACGCGTGCCTTCTTCTCTTTCATCTCGACTTCGGTGGCTGCACCGACGCGGATCACGGCAACGCCGCCGGCCAGCTTGGCCACGCGCTCTTGCAGCTTTTCACGGTCGTAGTCCGAGGTCGCTTCTTCGATCTGGACGCGGACCATCTTGACGCGCGCTTCGATCGCTTCAGCCGAACCGGCGCCGTCGATGATGATGGTGTTTTCCTTGCCCACTTCGATGCGCTTGGCCTGGCCCAGTTCCTGCAGGGTCACCTTTTCCAGGGTCAGGCCGACTTCTTCGGCGATCACCTGGCCACCGGTCAGGATGGCGATGTCTTCCAGCATGGCCTTGCGGCGGTCGCCGAAGCCCGGAGCCTTGACGGCGACGGTCTTCAGGATGCCACGGATGTTGTTGACCACCAGGGTCGCCAGGGCTTCGCCTTCGATGTCTTCAGCGATGATCACCAGCGGACGGCCGGCCTTGGCCACTTGCTCCAGCACCGGCAGCAGGTCGCGGATGTTCGAGATCTTCTTGTCGCACAGCAGGACGAACGGATTCTCGTGGACGGCGACTTGCTTGTCCGGGTTGTTGATGAAGTACGGCGACAGGTAGCCGCGGTCGAACTGCATGCCTTCCACGATGTCCAGTTCGTCGTTCAGCGACTTGCCGTCTTCGACGGTGATGACGCCTTCCTTGCCGACTTTTTCCATCGCCTCGGCGATGCGCTCGCCGATCGAGGTTTCCGAGTTGGCCGAGATGGCGCCAACCTGGGCGATTTCCTTCGAGGTGGTGGTCGGCTTGGCGATCTTCTTCAGCTCTTCGACGGTCGCTGCGACGGCCTTGTCGATGCCGCGCTTCAGGTCCATCGGGTTCATGCCGGCGGCAACGAACTTCATGCCTTCGCGGACGATGGCTTGTGCCAGCACGGTCGCGGTGGTGGTGCCGTCACCGGCGTTGTCGCTGGTCTTCGAAGCGACTTCCTTGACCATCTGCGCGCCCATGTTCTGGAGCTTGTCTTTCAGTTCGATCTCTTTGGCGACCGAGACGCCGTCCTTGGTCACGGTCGGGGCGCCGAACGAGCGCTCCAGCACGACGTTGCGGCCTTTCGGGCCCAGGGTGACCTTGACCGCGTTGGCCAGGACGTTGACGCCTTCAACCATCTTGGCGCGTGCGATATCGCCAAACACTACTTCTTTAGCTGCCATGTTCTGTATCTCCGAATGATTCGTGAATGTGTGTCAGGGAGGGGATTACTGTGCCACGACGGCCATGATGTCTTCTTCGCGCATCACCAGCAGTTCTTCGCCGTTGACCTTGACGGCCTGGCCGGAGTACTTGCCGAACAGGACGCGGTCGCCGACCTTCACTTCCAGCGGACGAACCTGGCCGTTATCCTGCACTTTGCCGTTGCCGACGGCGAGCACCTCACCCTGGTCCGGCTTCTCGGCGGCTGCATCAGGGATGATCAGGCCGGATGCGGTCTTGGTTTCCTGGTCGAGACGCTTCACGATAACGCGATCGTGCAGAGGACGAAGGTTCATGCAAAACTCCTTATCTTTCAATGGTTTGACTAGCTATCAATTGCCCCCGCATCAGGTTTTGTCGCCTGACTGCGTCGGCTGCAAAGAGTTGTTAGCACTCTCTACTAACGAGTGCTAATTATAGGGACGATAATTTGTCATTTCAAGCCACAGTGTGGCTTGTTTAACTGATCTTTTTGCGATGGCACAATCTAATGGAGGGATGTGCCCGCTCCTGGCACTTGCCTGACTGCCAAGCCGGGCAGGGTACACCCTGCTGCGCTTTCATGCCGCACGCATGTGCCGCAGAGTTCGCCGCACCGGCTGGTATTGACATTTGTGCAGCGATTCGGTTGACGGAAAAACCATCTCAGTCCTATAGTGTCGAATGATTTCCGAATTCCAAGACCTCTCAGACAAAATCGACCGGCTCGCCCAGCTGACCCAGTCGCTGCGTGCCGAGAATTACCTGCTGCGCCAGGCCAACCACTTGCTGAGCGTCGAGAACGTCGCCTTCAAGGAGCGGCTGCAGGAAGCCCAGCGCCGCGTGGAAGCGCTGCTCGGGCAGCTGCCGCCGGCCCCTGAGGCGGACGAGGGCGGTGCGGACGAAAGCGAGGCCACCCAATGATCCATCTCGACGTCACCATCATGGGCCAGCCCTACCGCCTGGCCTGCCGCGAGGGCGAGGAGCGCACCCTGCGCGAAGCCGTCCATTACCTCGACGGCAAGATGTGCGCGCTGCGCGATTCGGGCAAGGTCAAGGGCACGGACCGCATCGCCGTCATGGCCGCGCTGTCGGTCGCGGCCGAATTCCTGTCGGTGAAATCGCCCCAGGGCCCGCTGTCGGACATGTCCATCCTCGAAGTCAAGCAGAAGCTGGAAGCCATGCACACGGTGCTGGATAAGGCCCTCGCTCCGCAGGAAAATCTGTCCTGACGGTCAAAACCGTTTGACATGCCGGGCCAAGGGAGTAAACTGCGCACTACCCTGCGGTGTTCGAGATTTGCCATATATTCCTTGAACCATTCTTACGCATAGGTTGTGGAACACGTTCGATGGGCGTGAGCGTCGCTAGTCCGACGAACCCGAAATTGATCTGACCGCGACCACCTTGAACCGTTCTGGTTCGGGATGCCGGCAGAAACGGCACAGGCGGGGCAACAATACACAGGCGGTTGCGCACTCGGTACGCAACCGCTTTTCTTTTGCGCGCCGCCACCGGCGCGTTTGTTTTTGTCAGGAGGCGCCATGCGCTATTGGCTGCTCAAATCCGAGCCGGACGACATCAGCATCGACGACATCGCCGCGGAACCGGCGCGCAGCTTCGCATGGACCGGCATCCGCAATTACCAGGCAAGGAACTTCCTGCGCGAGATGCAGGTGGGCGACCTGGCCTTCTTCTACCACTCCAGCTGCGCCGAGATCGGCATCGCCGGCGTCGTCGAGATCGTCGGCACCACGTATCCGGACCCGACCCAGTTCGACGAAAGCAGCCGCTATTTCGACCCCAAGGCCACGCCGGAAAACCCCAGGTGGCTCTCGGTCGAGATCCGCTACGTGAAGAAGACCCGCCTGCTGCCCCTGGGCGAGCTGAAAAGCCATCCCGAGCTGGAGGGGATGAAGCTGCTGGCGAAAGGCAGCCGCCTGTCGGTCTCGCCGGTGGAAGCCGCCGAGTGGCGCTTCATCGAAGGCTTGTTCAAGGCCTGAGGCCCGATCAAGCGGCCTGCTTGTCCTCGGGCACAGGCTTGGTGACGTCCTGGAGCACCTGGCCGTTCTGCAGCACGATCACGCGCTGCGCCATGTTGATCGTCTCCGGGCGGTGGGCCACGATGATGCGGGTGAGCGGGATCTTGGCGATCGCCTGGTTCACGGCCTGCTCGTTCCACACGTCCAGGTGGCTGGTCGCTTCATCCAGCACCAGGATCTTCGGATTCTTGTACAGCGCGCGCGCCAGCAGGATGCGCTGCTTCTGGCCGCCCGACAGGCCGGTGCCGATGTCGCCGACCAGGGTGTTGAAGGCCATCGGCATGGCGGCGATCTCGGGCGCGATGGCGGCCAGTTCGGCGCAGCCGTAGACGCGCTGCATGTCGACCAGGGGATCGAAGAAGCTGATGTTGTCGGCGATCGAACCGGCGAACAGGGTGTCGTCCTGCATCACCGTCCCCAGCATGTGGCGGTAATTCCCCAGCCCGAGCGAACCGAGGGGCACGCCGCCCACGCGGATCTCGCCGCCGGTCGGCGTGAGCAGGCCAAGCAGCAGCTTCATCAGGGTCGTCTTGCCGCAGCCCGAAGGGCCGGTGATCGCCACGCACTGCCCGGCGGGGATACTGAGGTTGAGGCCGCGCACGACCTCGGGTTCGCTGTCGGAATAGCGGAAGCTCAGGTTCTTGATCTCGATCGCCGGCATGATGTGGCTGGCGTCGACCTCGGCGACCTCGTCGTCGCGTTCCGCTTCGGCCAGCACGATGTCGGCCACGCGCTCGCCGTGCAGGCGCATCATCCGCAGTTCGAACAGCTTGTCGATCAGGCTCGCCATGCGCTGGCTGAACTGGTCCTTGTAGCTGATGAAGGCGAACACCATCCCGATCGAGAACTCGTTACTGAGCACGGCCAGGGCCGCGAGCCAGATCACGATCACGCGTTCGCCGCTGAACAGCAGGGTGTTGGCGGTCTGGTAGGAGACCGACAGCTTGGCGATGCGCAGCTGGGCGTTGAATTCATCGGTCAGCGAATTCATCCAGCCCGAACGGCGCTCTTCGCTGCGGCCGAACAGGCGGATGCTCTGCATGCCGCGCACCGTCTCCATGAAATGGCTTTGCTGCTTGGCGGCGTGGATGATCTGTTCCGAGTTGGCGTCGCGCAGCGGGCGGTACATCGACCAGCGCAGCAGCGCGTACAGGACCACCGCCACGCAGGCCACGGCCGCCAGGGTGGTGCTATACAGGAGCATCATGATCAGGGTGCCCAGCACCAGCACGCCGTCGATGACGCCTTCGACGAACTGGGTCGTGAGGCTGGTCTGGATGCGCTGGATCGAACTGAAGCGCGACACGATGTCGCCGGTGTGGCGCTTCTCGAAATAGGGCAGGGGCAGCTTGAGCAGGTGGGCGAAGGCGTTGCCCAGCCATTGCAGGTTCAGGCTGGTGGACAGCACCGTGGTGACCCAGGAGCGGACCGCCCCGATCGCGGTCTGCAGCAGCACCAGCAGCAGGAAGCCGCAGCCCAGCACCGTGATCAGGTCGCGGTCCGAGGCCAGCAGGGCTTCGTCGACGATCCACTGCATGTAGAAGGGCGCGATCAGCGCGCACACCTGCAGGGCCAGGCCGAGCGCCAGGATCTGCAGCAGGCCGCGGCGCAGGCCGACCACCCGTCCCATCAGCGAGATCAGCGAGAATTGCTGGCGTTCTTCCCTGGCTTCGAACTGCGCGGTCGGCGTCAGCTCGAGCGCGATGCCGGTGAAGTGCTTGGCGAATTCCGCCATCGGCATGCGCCGTTCGCCCACGGCCGGATCGTGGACCACGACATGGCTGGCCGACACCGACTTGAGGACCACGAAGTGGTTCAGGTCCCAGTGCAGGATGCAGGGCAGCTTCAGTTCCGGCAGGTGCTGCAGGTCCAGCTTGAGCGGGCGCGTTTGCAGCGACAGGCCGGTGGCCATGGCCATCAGGCCCTTCAGGTTGACGCCCTTCATCGACACCGCGAAACGGCGGCGCATGCTCGGGATGTCGATCTGGTGGCCCCAGTAGCTGGCGACCATGGCGACGCAGGCGAGGCCGCATTCGGCGCCCTCGGTCTGCAGCAGCACCGGCAGGCGGCGGGTGTTCCAGAAGGCTAGCTGGGAAAGAAGAGGAAATTGCATACTCGATGGCGATCACGCTGGGCTGGACGCGGCGCACTCGCCGCGGCCAGCGGATGATTGAGAAAAGCTTGTGTGATTACAGGCGGCCTGAAATGCTGAACAGCGGCTCCAGCACCCATTCGTAGAGCTTGCGGCGCTCGAGCAGCACGCTGGCGTCGACCAGCATGCCCGAGCGCAGCGGCATCGGCGCGCCGTAGGCCTGGACAGTTTGCTTGTCGAGCTCGAGGCGGATGCGGTACACCGGCTCGGACTGGGATGCGCCCGGCAGCGCCGCCGCCGAGGTGGGCAGCTCGTCCGGACGCACCGAGGTGGTGGCCACTTCGCGTACCCGGGCCGGATGCTGGCCGAACTTCTGGTAAGGGAAGGCCTGGTAGCGCAGCAGGGCCGTCATGCCCGGCTTGATGAAGCCGACCGCATGCGAAGGCACGTACATTTCCGCTTCCAGCTTGCTGCCGTCCGGGAGGATCGAGGCCAGCGAGGTCGCGCCGCCCACGGTCTGGCCGAGGTTGGCCGTGATCGCGGTGACGGTCCCGCTCAGGTGCGCGCGGATCGGGATCTCGCGCCGCGCTTCGTTCTCGGTCAGGTCCTGCTCGAGCGTGGTCGCGTTGCGGCGCAAGGCGTTCTCGTCGCGCAGCGCCTGCACCGCGATGTCCTGTTCCTCGGCCCGGGTGGCCGTCAGGTCGCGCCGGGTGGCGGAGCGAACGCGGTCGATTTCGAGCAGGCGCTGGCGCTGGTCGAGCAGTTCGGCTTCGCGTTCTTGCAACTGCGCCGCCGAGATGTAGTTGGTCGCCTTCAGCTGGGCGAAGCGCGCCACGGTCTGCTCGGACAGGGAGATGCGCTGCTTCTGCATCAGGGCCTGGTTGTCGAGGCGCTGGATCTCGCCTTCGAGGTCCTTGGCGCGCTGCTGCAAGGCGGTGCGGCGGTGCCCGGCCTGCACTTTCGCCTGCTGCAATTCGGTACGGAAGCTGTCGCGGCGGCGCACCAGCAATTCGGAGATCAGGGCTTCCGTGGAGCGTGGATCGGCGCTGCCGCGCTCGCTGGACACGACGAACAGGATATCGCCTTCGCGTACCTGCTGGCCTTCCTTGATGCGGACTTCGCGGATGACGCCGGCCTGGTTCGAGTAGACCCGGGTGACGCCCGCGGCCGGGGCCAGCATGCCCTGGATGTGAGCCTTGCGGGTGGTCTCGAAAAAGGCGAAGAAGGCGATCAAGAGCAGGGCCAGGGTGACGAACACGCCGGTCAGGACCGCATGGCTGACCGGGCGGGTCAGGATGACGGTGCCGTACTGGCGCACCATCACATGCTCGACGGCCTGCTGGCGGAACAGCGTTTTGGCTACAGGCTCGGAAGGCTGCTTGGCAGTTTCGGAAGGCTGCTTCTCTGGTGAGTCTTTCGCATCATCATGCGAGGTGCTGACGGTGTCGCGCAAAGCAATGTCTCTCAAAAACTCGCATCCAACGAATCCGATCAGGACCGCCGCTGCGTATTAGCGTTATGTCCCGAGTATGGCATTCGCTAATAAAACATCGCAAGGAAGAAAAGCCAGATACAACAGTTTTAGCCTCAGGTTATGCGGAGGGGATCGGAATGAAGGAATGCGATGCGTGCCGGGATGGCGAAATGAACCGTCATGCATATTTCAGCGCATTTACGCTGGCGCCTGTGAATACAAGGGGAATTGCAAATGGCATGGTTGCAATAGAACCTGGCAGTCTTGGCGCGGATCGCCCGATGCACCGGGTGGTACACTGTGCCTCGGGCATATTCAGCTTGTCTCGCCGATGCCGGTCCTTATGCATCATCATTTCCCCCGCCGGATAAACCGCTTATTCGCCTGGCGCTTTCTTCATATTTCAATTTTATTGGTGTATTAATGCTTGCAAGTCTATTTGTCGAACCATCGCCTGCGGATCACGCTCCGGCAGCCAAGGGAATGTGATGGACGTCTGGTTGATTCTGGCCCTGCTGGCGATGGGCACTTTCGGCGGCTTCGCGGCGGGCCTGCTTGGCATCGGCGGCGGCATGATCCTGGTGCCCTTCATTACCATGATCTTCACGGCGCGCGGTTTCTCTCCCGACCTGGTGGTGCACATGGCGATCGCGACCTCGCTAGCCACCATCCTGTTTACCTCGCTGTCCTCGATGCGCGCGCACCATGCGCATGGGGCGATCCTGTGGCGGGTGGTGAAGCTGCTGGCGCCGGGCATCCTGGTCGGTTCCTGGATCGGGCCGTGGATCGGCAAGCAGATGAATTCCTCGGTGCTGGCGATTTTCTTTGGCGTGTTCGTGGCCTTCTCGGCGACCCAGATGCTGGTCGGGAAAAAGCCGGCAGGGACGCGCGAGCTGCCCAAGGCGCCGGGGATGTTCGCGGTGGGTGGCGGGATCGGCGTGCTGTCCGGGATCGTGGGGGCGGGCGGGGGCTTCATGTCCGTGCCCTTCATGACCTGGTGTAACGTGCGCATTCACAATGCGGTGGCCACCAGCGCGGCGCTCGGGTTCCCGATTGCGCTGTCGGGGACGCTGTCGAATATCTATTGGGGGTGGGGAGAACCGGGGCTGCCGGCGTATTCGCTGGGCTTCATCTACCTGCCGGCGCTGGCCATCATCGTGCTGGCCAGCGTGACCATGGCGCCGCTGGGGGCGAGGACGGCGCACAAGATGCCGGTGCGGCAGCTGCAGAAGGTGTTTGCGGTGATTCTGTATGCGCTGGCGGCGTATATGTTCTGGAAGGCGGTGAGCTGAAAGCTTATTGGCAGCTCTACGAACTTGGGGGGGACAATGCCACTGGCATTGTCCCCCCCAAGTTGACTTTAAGCGTGCACCGCCCGATTCCCCGGCTGCTTGTACGCCCACGCCAGCATCACCAGCGCCGCGATAATCATCGGCAGCGACAGCATCTGCCCCGAGGTGATCGGCAGCCCCGCCACGCTGATCTCCCAATCCGGCACCCGGAAATACTCGGTAAAGAAGCGCGCGCACCCATACAGCAGCGTGAACAGCGCACCCACCGCGAGACGCGGGCGCGCCTTGCGCGCGAACGGCCACAGGATCAGGAACACCAGCACGCCATCGACCAGGCACTGGTAGATCGGCGACGGATGGCGCGGGCCTTCCACGCCCGGCCACAGCATGGCCCAGGGCAGCGAAGGATCGGCCAGGCGCCCCGGCAGCTCCGCATTGATGAAGTTGCCGATGCGGCCAGCCGCGTACCCCAGCGGCACCATCGGCGCGATGAAGTCGTACACGTCCAGCAGGTTGCGCTTGCGCCGGTGCGCCCACAGCGCCATGGCGATCAAGACGCCCAGGAAGCCGCCATGGAAGGACATGCCGCCTTTCCAGACCATGAAGATCTCGAGCGGATGCTCGAGGAAGTAGAGCGGCTGGTAGAACAGCACTTCGCCCAGGCGCCCGCCCAGGATCACGCCCAGCATGCCATAGAACAGCATGTCGTCCAGGTCGTCCTTGGTCCAGCCTTGCGCCGCGATGTGCGGCTGGCGGATGCGCAGGCGGCCCAGCAACAGGAACTGGGCGAAGGCCACCACGTACATCAGGCCGTACCAGTGGATGTCGACCGGGCCGACGGAAAACGCGATCGGGTTCGGCTGCGGGTGAACAAGCATAGTCAGTCTTTCGATTCAGTCTCAAACAAGAGGTTCAAAAAGCCCTTGAGCACCGGGGACGCATTGTCGCGCCGCCAGGCCAGGCCGGTCTCGGCCAGCGGAGTGGCGTCCAGCAGGGCACGGTATTCTACGCCGGGACGCATGAGGTTCGACACGGATTGTGGCACAAGTGCCAAGCCCATGCCGCCGGAGACCAGGCTGACGATGGTCTGCATCTGGATCGCTTCCTGCCCGATCACCGGCGTCACCCCGGCCGCCCGGAAGCAAGCGAGGATGGCGTCGTGCAGGGCCGGGGCCACCGCGCGCGGGAAGATCACCAGCGGCAGCGGCGGCAGGTCGCGCAGGCGCACCGGTCCTTCCCCGCGCAGCGCTTCCAGCCCGCTGGGGGCGCACAGGATCAGCGGCTCCTCGACGATGCGGCGGTACTCCAGCAAGTCGTCGGGCGGCAGCGGCGGAATCACGAAGCCGGCGTCGATGCGGCCCTGCAGCAGCTCCTCGAACTGGACGTCCGAAGTCGCTTCCTGCAGCACCATGCGCACCGCCGGGTAGGCGGCGCTGTAGCGGCGCAGGACGGCCGGCAGCACCGACAGGCCAGCGGTGGTGACGAAGGACAAGCCAAGGCGTCCCGCCTCGCCCGAGGCGACCCGGCGCACCAGCTCGGGCAGGGCGCCGGCTTCCTCCAGGATGCGGCGCGCCTCCGGCAGCAGGGCGCTGCCGGCCGGCGTGAGCGTGACCTGGCGCCGGTTGCGCAGGAACAGGGGCGCGCCCAGCAGCTCTTCCAGGCCGGCGATGCTCTGCGACAGCGGCGGCTGGGTCATGTGCAGGCGCGCGGCGGCGCGGCCGAAGTGCAGCTCTTCGGCGACGGTGACGAAATGGCGCAGCTGGCGCAGTTCCGGAGTCATCGATACGTACAGTGTATGGATTGAGGGCGGTGATTCGAACAGCATATTACACGCACGCAGCCCGGTTTGACCTGTCATCCAGGCCAAGGCATGCTGGCAGCCTGTCCTTGAAGGAGTCCGCCATGGCCGATCAAGCGCGCTACAACCGCCGTTCCCGCCACGTCACCGAAGGCGTGGCCCGCAGCCCGAACCGCTCGATGTACTACGCGATGGGTTATCGCGAGGAAGACTTCGAGAAGCCGATGATCGGCGTCGCCAACGGCCACTCGACCATCACGCCCTGCAATTCCGGCCTGCAGAAACTGGCCGACGTGGCCATCGCCGCGGTCAGGGAAGCCGGTGCGAATCCGCAGGTGTTCGGCACCCCGACCATTTCGGACGGCATGTCGATGGGGACCGAGGGCATGAAGTTCTCGCTGATCTCGCGCGAGGTGATCGCCGACTGCATCGAGACCTGCGTCAACGGCCAGTGGATGGACGGCGTGGTCGTGATCGGCGGCTGCGACAAGAACATGCCCGGTGGGATGATCGCGCTGGCGCGCCTGAACGTGCCCGGCATCTACGTCTACGGCGGCACGATCAAGCCGGGCCATTGGAAGGGCAAGGACCTGACCATCGTCTCGGCCTTCGAGGCGGTGGGCGAATTCACGGCCGGGCGCATGACGCGCGAGGACTTCGAGGGCATCGAGCGCAACGCCTGTCCTTCATCCGGCTCCTGCGGCGGCATGTACACGGCCAACACCATGTCGTCGTCGTTCGAGGCGCTGGGCATGTCGCTGCTGTATTCATCGACCATGGCCAATCCGGACGACGAGAAGGTCGGCTCGGCGGCGCAATCGGCGCGCGTGCTGGTCGAGGCGGTCAAGCGCGACCTCAAGCCGCGCGACATCATCACCCGTGAATCCATCGAGAACGCGGTGGCGGTGATCATGGCCACCGGCGGGTCCACCAACGCGGTGCTGCACTACCTGGCCATCGCCCATGCCGCCGAGGTGGAATGGTCGCTCGACGACTTCGAGCGCGTGCGGCGCAAGGTCCCGGTGATCTGCAATCTCAAGCCCTCGGGCGAGTACGTGGCCACCGACCTGCACCGCGCGGGCGGGATTCCCCAGGTGATGAAGCTGCTGCTCGATGCCGGGCTGCTGCATGGCGGCTGCATGACGATCACGGGGCGCACGCTGGCCGAGGAGCTGGCCGATGTGCCATCCGAACCGCCTGCGGGGCAGGACGTGATCCGTCCGCTGTCGCGGGCGCTGTACGACGAGGGCCACCTGGCGATCCTGAAGGGCAACCTGGCGCCCGACGGGGCGGTGGCCAAGATCACGGGCCTCAAGAACCCGGCCATCACGGGGCCGGCGCGGGTGTTCGACGACGAGCAGTCGGCCATGGACGTGATCCTGGCGAACGGGATCCAGCCGGGCGATGTGCTGGTGCTGCGCTACCTGGGACCCAAGGGCGGACCGGGGATGCCGGAGATGCTGGCGCCGACGTCGGCACTGATCGGCAAGGGGCTGGGCGAGTCGGTGGGCCTGATCACGGACGGGCGCTTTTCGGGGGGGACCTGGGGGATGGTGGTGGGACACGTGTCGCCCGAAGCCTTCGACGGCGGGACGATCGCGCTGGTGCGGGAAGGGGATTCGGTGACGATCGATGCGCACCAGTTGCTGATCCAGCTGAACGTGCCCGAGGACGAGCTGGCGCGGAGGAGGGCGGCCTGGGTGAAACCGGCGCCGAAGTACACGCGCGGGGTGCTGGCGAAGTTTGCGAAGCTGACGTCGAGTGCGAGTAAGGGGGCGGTGACGGACTGAGGTGGTGTGCTGAGAAACTTGGGTCCCCGCCTTCGCGGGGACCCAAGTTTGCATGAGCAGCCTGGAAAAAAACAAACGGCGGTTCAACCCGCCGTTTCCGTTATTTGCGCTTCAAGAACGCCTGTTTCACCCGATCCTGCCGGTTCTTGTCCTGCACATCATGCGCTTTCTTCTTGTCCAGCCCCAGCATCTTCTCGATGAACTCGAACCAGATAAAGGCGAACACCATCAACCCGACGATATACCACCAGGACAACTCGGCAAAACGCCACACTTCCAGCCCACGCAGGGTCACGAGAGCGGCAATCAGGATGATCAAGGGCATGACAAAACTCCTTCCATCCATACATCTTACAGAAAAATAATGCCACACGGAAATTCTTTGTAATTCCTTGTTGCTAAGTCAACCATTCCCGTTGCTTCATCGTTACAGAGTGTATCGGTTGATGTAGGACAGAGCGAAACCCTGTACTATCCTCATCGTGTTAAACCTGGAGAAACAAATGAAACGCTCCCTGATGTTGTGTGTTGTGTTGTCGGCCCTCGCGTCCACCAGCGCGTTCGCACAAGCCGACCTGGCGAAAGCCAAGAACTGCATGGCTTGCCATGCCGTGGCGAACAAGCTGGTCGGTCCTGCCTATAAAGACGTTGCAGCCAAGTACGCCGGCCAGAAAGCCGCGGAAGACAAGCTGGTGCAAAAGGTCATGAAGGGTGGCGCAGGTGTCTGGGGTCCGGTGCCGATGCCGGCCAACCCGCAGGTGAGCGAAGCGGAAGCACGCAGCCTGGTCAAGTGGGTCCTGGCTACCAAGTAAGCCTGTCCCATCGCGAGAAAAGCGCGCCTGCGTGAGCAGAGCGCGCTTTTTTGTTGGGGAAATGCTCAGCGGATCACGTCGATGCGGCTCCGCTTGCCGCCCTTGTAGGTGAACAGGGTCAGGGCGCCGTTCTGGATGTCGCCGAACTGGTCGAACTGGATGGTGCCGGTCACACCCTCGTACCTGATCTTCTTCAGCTCCGGCAGGTATTTCGCCGGCTCCGCCGACTTCGCATTCTGCATGGCGGTCGCCATCACCATCACCGAGTCGTACACATAGGGCGCGTAGAGCTGCACGTCCAGCCCCGTCTTTTGCTTGAAGCGCGTGCGGAAGTCCGTCATGACCTGCTCCTGCGCGCCTTTCACGCCACCGGCCTCGGCGCAGATCACCTGGCGGTCGTCCAGGGCATTGCCCGCCAGCCGGCCCAGCGCCTCGGTGCACATGCCGTCGCCGCCCATGAAAATGGCCTTGATGCCGAGCGACTTCATCTGCTTGAGCATGGGCCCGGCCACCGAATCCATGCCGCCGAAGAACACCATGTCGGGCTTCTTGGCGCGGATCGAGGTCAGGATGGCGGCGTAGTCGGTGGCCGTGGCGCTGGTGAACTCCTTGCCGACGATGCGCACGCCCGGACCCTTGGCGCCCTTGACGAACTCGGTCGCCACGCCCTGGCCGTAGGTGGTGCGGTCGTCGATGACGGCGATGTTTTTCACCTTCAGCGTCTCGACCGCGTACTTGCCCAGGGTGCCGCCCAGCTTGGCATCGTTGGCCACCACCCGGAAGGCGCCGGGGAAGCCCTGCTTCGTGTACTGGGGCGCGGTGGTGGCCGGCGAAATCTGCACCAGGCCGGCGTCGTGGTAGATCTTCGAGGCCGGCACCGTGGTGCCGGAATTCAGGTGGCCGACGATGCCGTTGACCCTGGCGTCGACCAGTTTCTGGGCCACCGCCGTGCCTTGTTTCGGATCGCTGCCGTCGTCCTCGGCCAGCAGCTGGAACTTCACCTTCTGGCCGTTGATCGTGAAGCCCTTGGCAGTGAGCTCGTCGATCGCCATGCGGGCGGCGTTTTCGTTGTCCTTGCCGAGGTGGGCGTTGGGGCCGGAGACCGGGCTGACGTGGCCGATCTTGACGACCTGCTGGGCCAGCGCGCTGCCGGCAACCGTCATGGCGAGCGCAAGCGGGAGAAGCTTGAGGCTGGGGTGCATGTGTGTCTCCTTCAGGAGAATGGCCGACATTCTTCAACCAAAGTACCGCAGTTTCCCGGGCCAGAAAAGAAAAAAGCACATGTTCGCGGCCCATCACGATTCATCGCACAAAGCATTTTCGACGGAAACGCAACAGCCCGATGGCCTGCGAAAGAAAGTTAAACATCAAGGGCTCCCATGTTTTGCCTAAAATTGATATGATTTTCATATCAATTCCGTTGGGAAAGAATCTGAAATGGGACGTCACAGAAATTCCGGGAAGTCGGCCGATTACTTGGCCGTTGTCGAACTGTTTGGAGAACACGCGGACGGCAACACGGGCGAGGACACCAAGCTCGTGTTGGACGCCGTTCCGATCACCGCACTCGATCGCTTGGCGGCGGAGCAGAACCAGGAAACGAAGCGCCTCCAATTCTTCCTCTTGACGCTGCAGGAAGAGCGCGGGATCACCCAGCGGCTGCGCAACCATGAGGGCTACCTGCTCATCACTGTTTCGGATCGCAGCACCGGCAGCGACGACGAAATTCGCGCCTTCGCCACCGGATTAAATCGAATCGACAACAATAATACTCCCTATTTCGTACGTATCAGTGAGAGCAAGCCGCAGCGACGGCACATCAGGACACTTGAGCGGATTTCCCTTTTTCAGGAGCACCCCGACACGGACAAGTTGGAGGCATTCGCATCCGGGAGCGATGAGGCGGTGGCGGTAGCCGTGTACGACGTGGGACAAGGAAGTATGTCGGCAGTAGTGGATCAATACGAACATCCTGTGATGTTTTTCGACCTGGGTTGGCCTTTGTCCTTTTTCCCGAAATCTATTCCGCCCACCGCCGAGCACTTCGATCCGTTTCCGGCTGGGCTGGAAACACGGGGTTTCCCGGTACCTGTCGTGCTTTCCCATCTCGATCGGGATCATTGGGGCTATGCCATTGAAAAAGGGATGGCGAAATGGGACAGCAAGCTACTTGCATGGATCAGCGTTCCGACCTATCGGCGCAAAGCCTTGAGGCGGCCCTGGCTGTTGCGCCGTCCGCACCATAGGCACCAACTGCGGCCGAGCCATATTCATTTCGTGCAGACGCTCGGCGCAACCAGGATCAGGGGCGGCGTTGCCTTGCGCTTCTGGCCGGCGAACCAGCAAGACATTACCCTTGGTCGCGTAACGCTATTTCTGAGTAATCCGATGAGTGGCACGCCCACCACGCCTGCTTTCCTTCGGAATAACGAAGCCATCGGCATGCTGGTGCAGGACGATATAAGCGCGGCGCGGATATTGCTCACCGGCGATGCCGATTTCCCGTCCATCCCCGCATTTGCGAAACGCGACCTCACCGGTTTGGTGGCGCCTCACCACGGAGGAAAGGTGACCCGAGGCTCGGTGCCCAACGCGGTAGGACATGGACGCATGATCATGTCAGTCTATCCCGGGAGTTATTCAGGCATTCCGCATCCCGACGTCGAAGCGGAAGCGAAGGAGCAGGGTTGGCGGATCAGCTGCACGTCCGAACGCAAGCCGTGCTTCCGCTCGAACAAGGAAACACAATGCGGTAACCGCTTGATACGCCTGAGCAAGACGCCGCTGTGCGGGTGCAGCGAAGTTCCCGATGCCTGTTTGTGCGTCACCGATCTGAGCTGACCGGCCCGTATCTGTTCCGCTGTCTTCGTCGTGCGCCCGTTACCGCTGGCGCGTGATCCGCAGTTTCACCAGACGCTTGAGCGGCTTGGCCAGCTCCTGCCCACCGGATTCGCCGACAGCGGCGAGGTAGCCCCGCACCCAGGACGCCTGGCGCGGCACCTGGCCGTGGCCGGCCGCGAGGCCGTCGAGGAGCCGGTCCGCCACCGCGAAGTCGTTGAGGGTGCCCAGGCGGTCCTGCAGGTCGGACAGCCGGCTCGTGTAGCGCCTGGTGCGCTTGCCCGGCAGCAGATCGTGGAAGAACTCGGCCGCATAGCGCGCCTTCTTGGCGGCGATGCGCACCTTGTGGCGCGCCGGAGCGTCTTGCGGATCGAGTGCCTTGATCCGCCGCGCCAGGCGCTTCTCGGCCTTGCACAGCAGCGGCAGCAGGCCGCGCGTGGCGCGCCCGGCCAGCGGGGACTTCCCCGGCAGGGCGCCGTCGGCACGCCACTGGCGGCCGCGCAGCCATCCATTAAGCTGGAGCATCAGCACCGTATAGCGCGGCGCATGCAAGGTGTGCAGCAACTGCTTGTGCAGGGCATTCGCCTTGTCCTGCGCCGCCGTGCGCAACGCCGCCGGATCGATCCCCTTGACGTGATCGAGCGTCCCCCCGGCCAGCACGTCCCAGTCGCGCGCGGCGCCCAGTTCGCCGGACAGCCAGTCCAGTCCTTCGCGGATCGCTTCCGGCGGCGCGGCCAGCTTCTCGAACATGTCGACCAGCGCCCGCAAACGGCGCAGGCCGACCCGCATCTGGTGCAGGCTCTCGACGTCCTTGCGCAGCACACCGGGCAGGTTGGCCTCGATCTGGCGCAGGCAGCTCAGGCCGATGCACCGGTAGGCGTCTTCCAGCGTCATGTGCTTGCCCAGCCTGATCTTCTCGGCCTTGACCGCCGGCGCCGGCTCGTCCGTCAGCATGGCGTAGCCGCGCGCGGCCAGGCTGGCGCCGCCCAGCTCGAGCGGGATGTCTTCGTGCAGGGCCAGCGCCAGTTCGAACAATTCGGCCGGATCGCCGCGCTCGAGTTCCAGCTCCAGCTCGGAAAACTGGGCGTGGCGGTCGCCACAGGCGATATCGCCGGCGTCGAGCGCGCAGCCGAGCTGGCGGCCATCGGGCAAGGCGATGTCCCAGGTGGTGCGGCGGGTGCTGCTCAGGAAGACCGGCTCCAGCCTGCCGGCCAGGCCCGGGTCGGCGAGCAGCCTGGCCAGCTCGGCCGGCTTGACCTGGCGCGCCAGCAGCTCGGGCTGGGGCTGGCCACTGGGCAGGGCCGATTCCCACTCGCCGCGGCGGTGCAGGCTGGACGCGGTGCGGGCGATCTGCACCCAGCTGTCGTTGTCATTGCGTACCCGCAAGGTGAGGCCGTGTTTCCAGAGGTCGCGCTCGGGCGTGTCGTACCAGGTGTCGGTCAGATGGTGTTCGCGCGGATCGCCCTGGGCACGCTCGGCCAGCATCGGATGGCTGCGCACGCGCTCCAGGGCGGAGGGCGGAACCTTGAGTGTCAGTTCGGTTTCCATGCGTCGTCCTTTCCCGGCTAGTGGAGCACAAGCGCAGCCAGGACGGCGCATGGATGGGGTGTTAGGAAAAGCGCCGGAACTCCCGGTCCGCAAAGTAGCCGGCAATCGCATCGCAGGAAGCGGTCGGGTCGCTCAGCCCCACGTAGTAGTCGGGCCGCACCAGGTAAACCGCATTGCGCTCGAACCCGGCGTCCTCGTGCACCTTGCCCCAACGGAAAACCTGTACCTGCAAGCCGTGGCGCAGGCACCAGTCGCGCAGCGCCTCGCGCGCCTCGCCGTAGACGTGGACTTGCCAGTCGATGCGCGCCGGCGTCGCGTAATTGTCCTGGCCATCGTGCACGGCCCAGGGCAGCCGGTCGCCGCCCTTGATGGCGCCGGCGATGCCGTCGGACAGCGGGCTGTCGTGGTACTGGATGGTCGTCTGGGAGATCATCCGGAACACGAATTCGCGCACCGTATCCAGGCTGTAGGCGGCGCTGGCGACCGTGGGCGCGATGTGCATGCGCACGAAGTCGGCGACACCGCCCTCGGCCGTGATGAAGGTGAAGGCGCGGTCGGTGGTGTCGACCAGCCTGCGCGCGAAGGCCAGGCGTTCGGCCTTGTAGGTGTCGAGCAGGGCGTCGCTGGCGTCGCCGCGCAGGACGCCGGCCAGCTTCCAGGCGAGGTTGATGGCGTCGCCGATGCCGGTGTTCATGCCCTGGCCGCCCGCCGGGCTGTGCACGTGGGCGGCGTCGCCCAGCAGGAAGGCGCGGCCGTGCCGGTACTGGTCGGTCACGCGGTGGTGCACGCGGTAGGTCGAGAACCAGTGCACCTGCTCGACCTTCACGCCCAGCCTTTCCATGGCCTTGTGGCTGACGTCGTCGAAGCTCTGGGTGCCGGGCTGGTCGTCGCGGTCGTCGCGGATGGTGCCGATCAGGCGCGCGCGGCCTTCGCCTCCGTAGGGGAAGAGCAGCAGGAAGTCCGAAGTATCGAGGGAGGCGTGGACTTCCTTGCCGGGGTCCATGCCCTGGATCCGCACGTCGGCCACGTAGAACAGGTGGGCGTAAGTTCCGCCAGGAAAACCGGCGCCCAGCTTGTGCCTCACGAAGGAATGGGCGCCGTCGCAGCCGGCCAGGAAGCGGGCCGTGCATTCGCGCTCGCCCTGGGGCGTGCGCAGGCGCGCCACGACCTTGTCACCCTGATCGTCGAACTCGACGAGTTCGGTCTGGCGCTGGACCTCCACGCCCGCCAGCTGAAGGCGCCGTTCCAGCAGGCGCTCGTGCCGGTCCTGCGGATAGATCAGCACGAAGGGATAGGGCGTGACGCGGCTCCCGGCGGAGAGGAAGTTCAGGTGGGCCTTGCGCTTGCCCTTGACCCACAGGTTGATCGCCTCGGCCGGTGCGCCTTCGGCGACGACCTCGTCGGCGATGCCGACCTGGCGGTACAGTTCCAGGATGCGCGCCTGGACCGCCATGGCGCGCGAAGTCGTGCCGGGCTCGGCGGCCTTGTCCACGATGCCGACCCGGATGCCCTGGTGCCCCAGCCACAATCCGAGAACCATCCCGGTCGGGCCCGCGCCTGCAATGAGTACGTCGTAGTCTTCCATGACCTTCTCCCGGCTGTTCCCGTCAGAGCGCCGGGGCGGGCTGTTTGTTCCCCGCGATTGTTGCTATCCTTCGGCGCCTACTCCACGATCAAGGCGAGGTCGCGTCCCTGCAAGGCCACCTGGCCGGCGTAGTCGGCCGCATAGATGCGCAAGGTGTAATTTCCTGGAGTCAGCGAGCCCACCTTCCAGCTGCCTGCCTCGACTTCACCGTTGTGCAGGCGGTTGTTTACAGCATAGTCGAACTGCGTGGATTTGCTGCCGTAGACCGTGATTCCGCTGGTCGGCGCGTAGACCAGTTTGACCGCGTCCGGATTGCGCGGCAGGCGGTCGTAGACCTGGGTCACCAGGGGCTGCTCGAAGCCGGCTACCGGCGTGCCGTCGGCCTGAAGCAGCTGGTAGCCCAGCTTGTAGAGGCCGAGCTTGCGGCGCGCCAGGTTGCCGTCCACCTGGTCGTAGGCGTTCACCACGATGTGCACCTCGCCCAGGCTGCGCGGCACGCGGAGCAGCTGGCCCTTCTTGGCGGTGATGCGCTTGTTGGCGCTGTCGTAGAGGGCAATGCGCTGGATGGTGGGGGAGACGCTGTCCGAGAAACCGACGAAGGGCAGGGTCAGCGGATTGACCACCATGCCGCCCTGGTAGTAGTCGAGGTGGACGTGAGACATGGCGTTGATGGTGCCGAGCGGATCGCCCACTTGGAAGCGGGTGCCGCGCGGCACCCGCACGCGCTCGGGCTTGCCCTTGGCGTCCAGCAGCAGCTGGAAGCGCGGGTCGAGGGCCTTGCCGCGCGTGTCGCGGCCGACCCGCATGTGGATATAGGACAGCGGACCGACGCTCAGGCCTTCGCCGAGCGCGCCGAAGGCCCAGTTGGCGTAAGGGTCGGTGACCTTGCCCGGGAATACGGCCAGCACCTTCTCGCCGACATCGGCGCGCACGTCCAGGCCGGCGTGGAAGTGATCGCGGCTGTCGCCGTTGTAGCTGCCGCGTACCTCGCCCATCACGCCCACGACTTCATGCACCATATCCTGCGGGCCGATCGGCCAGGGCATGGGCTGGGTGCGCCGCACCAGCGGCGGATGCGCGCGCGCCGGGGACGCTTCGCCGGGTTTCGGCTGGGCCAGGCGGTGCACGCGCGGCGCGGCGGCGTCCGTCACCACCAGGCTGCCGTCGCGGTCGACCGCGATCGCGCGCGGTCCGAATAGCTGGACCGTGCCGTCGCTGCCGAAGCCGTTCGGGTCGGGGGTGAGGTCGGCATCGAGCAGGGCGCGGTATTCGCCGTCCGGCTTGCGCTGCAGGATGCGCCCGCCCGAGCTGGCGGCGATGTAGAGGTAGCCGTCGCGCGTCACGGTGACGCCGACCGGGCGGCGCAGCACGGGGCGGCGGTCGTCCTCGGCGGGGACGGCGATGGTCGACACCAGGCCATCCGGGCCGATCATGCGGACCGCGTGGTTGCCGGTGTCGGCGACGTACAAGGTCCCGTCCAGGCTGACCGCGACCCCGCTCGGGGTGTCGAAGCCGGCGTCCGGGGCCGGGCCGTCCAGCTTGCCGGGCTTGCCGTTGCCGGCGACCGTCGTCACGCTGCCATCGAGCGCGATGCGGCGGATGCGGTCGTTGTAGGTGTCGGCCACGTAGACGATGCCGGCGGCGTCCACGGCGACGCCGACCGGGCCGTTGAACTGGGCCGCGCGGCCCAGGCCGTCCTGGTAGTCGGGCGCGCCGCTGCCGGCCAGCGTGGTGACCGTGCCGTCCTTCGCGATCTTGCGGATCGCATGGTTGCCGGTGTCGGCCACGTACAGGTTGCCCTGGTGGTCGAGGGCGAGGCCGGACGGCGTGTGGAAGGCCGCGGTTTCGCCCTTGCCATCGGCGAAGCCTTCGCGGCCGCCGGCCAGGGTGGAGACCGTGCCGTCGCGGTCGATGATGCGGATGCGGTTGCTGTCGCCGCCGTCGCTCACAAAGATGCGCCCGCGCGGCTCGATGGCGACGCCGTAGGGATCGCTGAAGCGGCTGGCGGCGGCCGCGCCGTCGGCGAAGCCGGGCAGGCCATTGCCGGCAAGGGTGGTGACGCGGGCGGGCCAGAAGGGCGTGGTCGAGGTGACGGCGGGCGTGAGCACGGCCACGCCGCCGGGCTCGCGCCCGATGAAGTCGGTGAAGTACAGGGCCGTCCCGGCGGCCAGGATGGCGGCGCCTGCGAGCGCCGCGATGAGGGTGGTTCGTTTCACTGGTGCGGCTTGTTGAATGGCTCAGGCCGCAATCTTAGCCGATAGGTCGGGAATGCGTCGTTTGGGCGGTGCGAATTGCCCGATCCGTGTGATGTAGGGTGGGCGGGTTTCCCGCCCACGCGTTCAACTTGGCAAGATTCGCCTATACGGTAATACGACGCTAACTATCACCGCGTGGACGGCGAAGCCGGCTGCGCGCCCCGGTCCACCCTACGATTGTTCAGCGTTGGCGGCTATTTGCCGAGGGTCTGGAGATGCGAAATTTCCTGGGCCACGGCCTGGGTAACGACTTCGCCAATGGTCTGCTCCAGGTTGGCGCGCAGCTGGCCGGTGAAGCCTTGCAGCGCTCCGTTGACCGCTTCGGCGATGCCGTCGCGCAGGCGCTGCTCGATCACGAAATCGATCCGGCCCTGCAGCTGCTGCAGGATGCGCTCGGTCACGCGCCGTTCCAGCACGCTCCACTCCTCGCCGGTCCAGCGTTCGACGGCGCGCCGCTCCAGCTGTTCGGCGGGGGCGGCCTGCTCGGGCGCAGGGGAAGACGCAACCGGCTCGACGACGACTTCCGTCAGCACCGGAATGCTCGGATCGAATGAAGAGTTCTGGCTCATGACTGTCCTGCGACGAAGTGGGTCAGGGGATAGGACTGCTTCTTGTACGCGACGTAGCGCTTGCGCCCTTCGGCGGCGTCAAGCTCGTCGGTGGAGATGATCTCGAATACGCGCGCAAACTGGTCGACGATCGCAGGCGTGCGCCGGGTCAGGTTGACCAGCATCTCGTGGTGCGGCAGCGGCGCGGCTTCATCGGCGGTGATGATCACCGGCGTCTGCGGCGCCAGCGGGTCGCCCGCCGGCACGTGCGGGATGAAGTCGGTGTCGCCGACCATCCACAGCGCTTCGTTCAGGGCCGCCGCCTGTTCCTCGCTCTCGGCCAGCACCACGACCTTGGCGCGCGAGGCATAGGCCTTGCGCGCCAGGCGGCAGGCGTAGGTCAGCTTGTCGGGGATGTTGGTGTGGAAGTCGATCCGGGTCATGTCGTATGTCAAAAAAAAGGGGAGGGCCAGCCTCCCCGGTGCATCAGGCGTTCATGCCGCTGTGGCGCAGCAGGGCGTCGATGCTGGGTTCGCGGCCGCGGAAGGCCTTGAACGATTCCAGCGCCGGGCGCGAACCGCCCACCGCCAGGATCTCGCGCTGGAAGCGGCGCCCGGTCTCGATGATCTGGTCGCCGCCATGCTCCAGCGCTTCCTCGAAGGCCGCGTAGGCGTCGGCGGACAGCACCTCGGCCCACTTGTAGCTGTAGTAGCCGGCCGCGTAGCCGCCCGCGAAGATGTGGCTGAACGAATGCTGGAAGCGGTTGAAGCTCGGCGGGATGATGACCGAGAACTGCTTGCGGATGCCGTCGATCAGCTCCTGCACGGTGCGCTCGCTGGTCGGGTCGAAATCGTAGTGCAGGTGCATGTCGATCAGCGAGAACTCGACCTGGCGCAGGGTCTGCATGCCGGCCTGGAAGTTCTTCGCCGCCGTCATCTTGTCGAACAGCGCGCGCGGCAGCGGCTCACCCGTCTTCACGTGGGCGGTCATCTGCTGCAGCTTGTCCCACTCCCAGCAGAAGTTCTCCATGAACTGCGACGGCAGCTCCACCGCATCCCATTCGACGCCGGAGATGCCGGACACCGACAGCTCCTCGACTTCGGTCAGCATGTGGTGCAGGCCGTGGCCGAACTCGTGGAACAGGGTGATGACCTCGTCGTGCGTGAACAGCGAAGGCTGCAGCTTGCCGTCCACCGTTGCCGGCGGGGTGAAGTTGCAGGTCAGGTAGGCGATCGGGGTCTGCACGATGCCGCCGGTTGCCAGGCGGCGGCCGCGCGCGTCGTCCATCCAGGCGCCCTGCGCCTTGCCGGCGCGTGCGTACAGGTCGAGGTAGAACTGGCCGACCAGCTGGCCGTCGCGCTCGATGCGGAAGAAGCGCACGTCCGGGTGCCACACGGGCGCGTCGTCAGGCTTGATCTGGACCGAGAACAGGTTCTGGATCACGTTGAACAGGCCCTCGACCACTTTCGGCTCGGGGAAGTATTCCTTCACTTCCTGGGCCGAGAAGGCGTAGCGCTTTTCGCGCAGCTTTTCCGAGGCATAGGTCACGTCCCAGGACTGCATGTCCGGGAGGGCCAGCTCGTCGCGGGCGAAGGCGCGCAGCTCTTCCAGGTCCTTCTCGGCGAAGGGGCGGGCGCGGCGCGCCAGGTCTTCGAGGAACTCGACCACGTGCTTCGGGCTCTCGGCCATCTTCGGCACCAGCGAGACCTCGGCGAAGTTGGCGTATTCCAGCAGCTGGGCTTCTTCGTGGCGCAGCTTGAGCAGGTCGACGATGACGCCCGAGTTGTCCCACTTCTCGCGCTCGCTGAACACCACGCCTTCCTCGGAAGCCTTGGTGGCGCTGGCGCGGTAGATCTTCTCGCGCAGCGCGCGGTGGTGGGCCATCTGCAGGACCGGGAAATAGGACGGGAAATGCAGGGTGAACATCCAGCCGGCCTTGCCGTCCTTTTCGGCCGCGGCGCGGGCGGCCTGCTTGACGTCCTCGGGCAGGCCGGACAGCTCGGCTTCGTGCTCGACCAGCAGCTTGTAGTCGTTGGTCGCGTCCAGCACGTTCTGCGAGAAGCGGGTCGACAGCGCGGCCTGCTGCTCCTGGATCTCGGCGAAGCGCTGCTTCTTATCTTCGGGCAGCTCGGCGCCGCCCAGGCGGAAGTCGCGCAGCGCGTTCTCGACGATGCGCTTGCGCGCGGCGCTGAAGCTCGCGAAGTCCGGACTGTTGCGCAGCGCCTTGTACTTGGCGAACAGCGCCTCGTTCTGGCCCACGGCGGTCCAGAACTCGGTCACCTTGGGCTGGTTCTCGTTGTAGGCGGCGCGCAGCTCGGGCGTGTCGGCCACGTGGTTGAGGTGGTTGACCACGCCCCAGGCGCGGCCCAGGCGCTCGGTGGCTTCCTCGAGCGGGACCACGAAGCTGTCCCAGGTCACCGTGTCGGCTGGCGCTTCCAGCCGGGTCACGACGTCGGCGGCTTCCTTGATCAGCTGCTCGATGGCCGGCGTGACGTGTTCCGGGCGGAACTGGTCGAAGCGCGGCAGGCCGGAAAAATCGAGGAGGGGATTGCTGGTCTCGAGGCTCATGGTCTTCCTTCCTGAAAGGTTATGCCAGGCCGGGCTTCGGTTCCATTCCTTTTGCCTGGCCGGTTGCTTGGCTGCTGGAGTGCACACGTTCTGCGGACTCCACGGTGTTCATCAACAGCATGGTAATCGTCATCGGGCCGACGCCGCCCGGCACCGGGGTAATGTGCGCGGCGACTTCGCTCACGCCGGCAAAGTCCACGTCGCCGCACAGCTTGCCGGCGTCGTCGCGGTTCATGCCGACGTCGATCACGATCGCGCCCGGCTTGACCATGTCGGCGGTCAGGGTGTTGCGGCGGCCGACGGCGGCCACGACCACGTCGGCCTGGCGGGTGTGGTAGCCCAGGTCCGGCGTTGCGCTATGGCAGATGGTGACGGTCGCGTTGGCTTGCAAGAGCAGCAGGGCCATCGGCTTGCCGACGGTGTTGCTGCGGCCGATCACCACGGCGTGCTTGCCGCGCAGGTCGATGCCGGTGGTCTCGATCAGCTTCATGCAGCCGTACGGGGTGCAGGGGCGGAAGCCCGGCAGGTTGGCGACCAGTTCGCCGGCCGACAGCACCGAATAGCCGTCCACGTCCTTGCTGGTGGCGATGGCTTCGATGACCTTGCTCGGGTTGATGTGCTTGGGCAGGGGCATCTGGACCAGGATGCCGTGGATCGCCGGGTCGGCGTTCAGGGCGGCGATGCGGTCGAGCAGGGCCTGCTCGGTGAGGTCGGCGTCGTACTTCTCCAGCACCGAGTGGAAGCCCACGTCGCCGCAGGCCTTGACCTTGTTGCGCACGTAGACGTGGCTGGCCGGGTCTTCGCCGACCAGGATCACGGCCAGGCCGGGCTGCTTGCCGGCGGCGGTGAGTTTGGCGGCGCGTTCCTTGATGTCGGCGCGCAGTTGTTGGGAAAGGAGGACTCCGTCGATCAGTTGGGCAGGCATGGGTAGGCTCGGGCTGGGCAAAAATGAAATTATAAAGCCCGCGCCCGTATCGCGCGCCGCGTGGGGACAAGCATTGTCATATTCATAGTTAAAGTTCGCATACCCCATCCGTCGCTCCCGCCACTGGCGGCAGCGACTCCCGGCGAAGGCCGGGACCCAAGTTAAGCAGCGTTGACGCGAACAAACTTGGGTCCCGGCCTTCGCCGGGACGACGGATGTATTTATGCCATAGGTGAGAGGACAGTTAGCAGCTTCTGCCAATGCACTTCGTTATAGGATTGGCAAGTTAAGCAAACCGCACGAGCGACCGAAAAATGTGCGGTTGCAGCATATGATTTCACATAATGAAACTACATATCGCAATTTGAAAAAGAAAAATACCGCTGTTAGAATCCATGGGTTTATTAATCGATATTTGAAATTTCACCACTTCGCCGCCAGCCATGTTTAGGGATCGGGTGGGGCGCATACTCAAGGAGACGCATTAATGTCAGCTCAACTCGACCAGTTGACGGCACAAGCTGCCAACGACCCGGACACCCTCGAGACCCAGGAATGGCTCGACGCCCTGGAAGCGGTGATCGAACATGAGGGTACCGAACGCGCCCACTACCTGATGGAGCGCATGGTCGACCTGGCGCGCCGCCGCGGCGCCCACATCCCGTTCTCGAGCAACACCGCCTACGTGAACACCATCCCGGCCCACCTCAACGTGAACTGCCCGGGCAACCTCGAATACGAAGAGCGCCTGCGCTCGTGGATGCGCTGGAACGCGATGGCGATGGTGGTCAAGGCCAACCGCGCCGACGGCGACCTGGGCGGCCACATCTCGTCCTTCGCCTCGCTGGCCAACATGCTGGGCATCGGCTTCAACCACTTCTGGCACGCCCCGACCGAAGAGCACGGCGGCGACCTGCTGTACATCCAGGGCCACAGCTCGCCCGGCATCTACGCGCGCGCCTACCTCGAAGGCCGCATCAGCGAAGAGCAGATGCTGAACTTCCGCCGCGAAGTCGACGGCAAGGGCCTGTCGTCCTACCCGCACCCGAAACTGATGCCGGACTTCTGGCAGTTCCCGACCGTCTCGATGGGCCTGGGCCCGCTGATGGCGATCTACCAGGCGCGCTTCCTGAAGTACCTGCACGCGCGCGGCATCGCCAACACCGAAGCCCGTAAAGTCTGGGTCTTCTGCGGCGACGGCGAGATGGACGAGCCGGAATCGATGGGCGCGATCGGCATGGCCGCGCGCGAGCGCCTCGACAACCTGGTCATGGTCGTCAACTGCAACCTGCAGCGCCTGGACGGCCCGGTGCGCGGCAACGGCAAGATCATCCAGGAACTGGAAGCGGACTTCCGCGGCGCCGGCTGGAACGTGGTCAAGGTCATCTGGGGCTCGCAGTGGGACGCCCTGCTGTCGAAGGACAAGGACGGCATCCTGCAGCGCGTGATGATGGAAACCGTCGACGGCGAATACCAGAACTACAAGGCCAAGGACGGCGCCTACGTGCGCAAGCACTTCTTCGGCAAGCATCCGAAGCTGCTCGAAATGGTCGCCAACATGAGCGACGACGACATCTGGCGCCTGACCCGCGGCGGCCACGACCCGCACAAGATCTACGCCGCGTTCAAGAACGCCCAGGAGAACAAGGGTTCGCCGACCGTGCTGCTGGTGAAGACCGTCAAGGGTTTCGGCATGGGCAAGTCGGGCGAGGCGCGCAACACCGCGCACCAGACCAAGAAGCTGGACGACGAGGCGATCCGCGAAATGCGCGACCGCTTCAACATCCCGATCCCGGACGACAAGCTGGCCGAGATCCCGTTCTTCAAGCCGTCCGACGACGCGCCTGAAATGAAATACCTGCACGAGCGCCGCAAGGCCCTCGGCGGCTACCTGCCGCAGCGCCGCGTCAAGGCCGACGAAGCCCTGGTGGTGCCGAAGCTGGAAACCTTCAAGGCCGTGCTCGAGCCGACCGCGGAAGGCCGCGAGATCTCGACCACCCAGTCCTACGTGCGCGTGATCACCAGCCTGCTGAAGGATCCGAGCATCGGCCAGCGCATCGTGCCGATCCTGGTCGACGAATCGCGTACCTTCGGCATGGAAGGCCTGTTCCGCCAGATCGGCATCTTCAACCAGCAGGGCCAGCTGTACGAGCCGGTCGACCGCGACCAGGTGATGTACTACCGCGAAGACAAGGCGGGCCAGATCCTGCAGGAAGGTATCAACGAAGCGGGCGGCATGAGCTCGTGGATCGCCGCGGCGACCTCGTACTCGTCGAACAACCGCACGATGATCCCGTTCTACACGTTCTACTCGATGTTCGGCATGCAGCGCGTGGGCGACCTGGTCTGGCTGGCGGGCGACATCCGCGCGCGCGGCTTCCTGATGGGCGGCACCGCCGGCCGCACCACGCTGAACGGCGAAGGCCTGCAGCATGAGGACGGCCACAGCCACATCATCGCCGCCACGGTCCCGAACTGCCTGCCGTACGATCCGAC
The DNA here is from genome assembly GCF_018119385.1 of Massilia sp. AB1. Taxonomy (NCBI): domain Bacteria; kingdom Pseudomonadati; phylum Pseudomonadota; class Betaproteobacteria; order Burkholderiales; family Oxalobacteraceae; genus Massilia; species Massilia sp. AB1. Next base: position 75,013 of record NZ_JAGKSG010000024.1, read on the forward strand.
CTTCGGCCACGAAGTGGCGGTGATCATCCAGGACGGCCTGCGCCGCATGGTGGAAGAACAGGAAGACGTGTTCTACTACATCACCATCATGAACGAGAACTACCAGCATCCGGGCCTGAAGCCAGGCCAGGAAGAGGGCATCCTGAAGGGCATGTACCTGCTGCAGGAAGGCGATCAGCAGGCACAGAACCGCGTGCAGCTGATCGGCTGCGGCACCATCCTGCGCGAGTCGATTTTCGCGGCCGAGCTGCTGAAGAACGACTGGGGCGTCGCCGCCGACGTGTGGTCGGCTCCTTCCTTGACGCTGCTGGCCCGCGACGGCCAGGACGCCGAGCGCTGGAACATGGTGAACCCGGACGCCGAGCAGCGCGTGCCTTACGTGACCTCGCTGATGCAGAACACCACCGGCCCGATCGTCGCGACCACCGACTACATGCGCATGTTCGCCGAGCAGATCCGCGCCTTCATGCCGAAGGACCGCACCTACAAGGTGCTGGGCACCGACGGCTTCGGCCGCTCGGATTCGCGCGTCAAGCTGCGCGAGTTCTTCGAGGTGAACCGCTACTACGTGACCGTGGCTGCACTGCGCGCGCTGGCCGACGAAGGCAAGATCGAGCGCTCGGTCGTGGCGCAGGCGATTGCGAAGTACGGTATCGATCCGAACAAGCCGAATCCTGTGACCCAGTAAATGCTCACCGCTCGTCGTCCCGGCCTGCGCCGGGATGACGGGTTGAAGCTAACTCGAAAAATAATTTGGAGCTAACACTATGAGCATTGTGGAAGTCAAAGTCCCCGACATCGGCGACTTCAAGGAAGTCGAAGTGATCGAGCTGATGGTCAAGCCGGGCGACACCATCAAGGTCGACCAGTCGCTGATCACGGTCGAATCCGACAAGGCCAGCATGGAAATCCCGTCGAGCCATGCCGGGGTCGTCAAAGAAATCAAAGTGAAAGTCGGCGACAAGGTCGCCGAAGGCTCGCTCGTGCTGATGCTCGAGGAGTCCGCCGGCGCCGCTGCGCCTGCACCGGCCGCTGCCGCACCGGCGCCAGCCGCTGAAGCAGCGCCTGCTCCGAGCGCGGCACCGGCAGCCCCGGCCGCATCGGGCGGCATCGTCGAAGTCAAGGTCCCGGACATCGGCGACTTCAAGGAAGTCGAAGTCATTGAACTGATGGTCAAGCCGGGCGACACCGTCAAGGTCGACCAGTCGCTGATCACGGTCGAATCGGACAAGGCCAGCATGGAGATCCCGTCGAGCCATGCCGGCGTCGTGAAGGAAATCAAGGTCAAGGTCGGCGACAAGGTTGCCGAAGGTTCGCTCGTGCTGATGCTCGAAGCCACCGGCGGCGCGCCTGCCGCAGCCGCCCCGGCCGCAGCACCTGCCGCTGCTCAGGCAGCCGCACCAGCCGCTGCCGCTCCGGCTCCTGCAGCAGCTCCGGCACCGGCCGCAGCCCCTGCACAAGGCGTCACCGGCTCGAAAGCCCATGCCTCGCCGTCGATCCGCAAGTTCGCCCGCGAACTGGGCGTCGACCTGGGCCGCGTGCCGGGCACCGGCCCGAAAGGCCGCATCACCCAGCAGGACGTGCAGAACTTCGTCAAGGGCGTGATGGCCGCAGGCCCGACCGCTGCAGCCCCGGCCAAGGCCGGCGGTGGCGGCGGCATGGATGTGCTGCCGTGGCCGTCGCTGGACTTCTCGAAGTTCGGCCCGACCGAAACCGTGGCCCTGCCGCGGATCAAGAAGATCTCGGGTCCGAACCTGCACCGCAACTGGGTCATGATCCCGCACGTCACGCACTTCGAAGACGCCGACGTGACCGACCTGGAACAGTTCCGCGTCGATTCGAACGCCGCGCTGGCCAAGCAGAAGTCGACCGTCAAGCTGACCATGCTGGCCTTCGTGATCAAGGCATCGGTCGCGGCGCTGAAGAAGTTCCCGCAATTTAACTCGTCGCTGTCGGAAGACGGCGGCAGCCTGATCGTCAAGCAGTACTTCAACATCGGCTTCGCGGCCGACACCCCGAACGGCCTGGTGGTCCCGGTCGTGAAGGATGCCGACAAGAAGACGATTTCGCAGATCGCCGTCGAAATGGGCGAACTGTCGGCGCAGGCGCGCGACGGCAAGCTCTCGCCGGCAGCGATGCAGGGCGCGACCTTCACCATCTCGTCGCTGGGCGGTATCGGCGGCACCGCGTTCACCCCGATCATCAACGCACCGGAAGTGGCCATCCTGGGCCTGTCCAAGTCCGCGATGAAGCCGGTGTGGGACGGCTCGGCCTTCCAGCCGCGCCTGATGCTGCCGCTGTCGCTGTCCTACGACCACCGCGTGATCGACGGCGCCGGCGCCGCACGCTTCGCCGCGTACCTGGCCGAGGTGCTGGCCGACCTGCGCAAGACCCTTCTGTGATTGGAGCGGACCGATGAGCACTGTTGAAGTGAAAGTCCCGAACATCGGCGACTTCAAGGATGTGGAAGTGATCGAGCTGCTGGTCAAGGCGGGCGACACCATCAAGGTCGACCAGTCGCTGGTCACTGTCGAATCCGACAAGGCCAGCATGGAAATCCCGTCGACCCACGCGGGCGTCGTGAAGGAGCTGAAGGTCAAGGTTGGCGATAAGGTCAACGAAGGCTCGCTGCTGCTGATGCTGGACGAATCCGGCGCAGGCGCCGCACCTGCTGCTGCTCCTGCCGCAGCTCCGGCAGCCGCGCCTGCGCAGGCCCCGGCGAACAAGCCGGCCGATTCGTACGCCCCGGCCCACCCGACCCCGTCCGCCCCTGCGGCCCCGGCGCCGGGCGCCGCCAGCTACAGCGGCCAGGTCGACGTCGAGTGCGAGATGATGGTCCTGGGCGCGGGCCCGGGCGGCTACTCGGCTGCCTTCCGCGCCGCCGACCTCGGCATGAACACCGTGCTGGTCGAGCGCTACGCCACCCTGGGCGGTGTCTGCCTGAACGTGGGCTGCATCCCGTCGAAGGCGCTGCTGCACGTGGCGCACGTGATCGACGAGACCGCCCACATGGGCGACGTCGGCGTCACCTTCGCCAAGCCGGAAGTCGATATCGACAAGCTGCGCGGCTTCAAGGACGGCGTGGTCAAGAAGATGACCGGCGGCCTGAATTTCATGGCCAAGGCGCGCAAGGTCAATGTGGTGCAGGGCGTGGGCCAGTTCCTCAGCCCGAACCACATCGAAGTGACCGGCCCGGACGGCGCCAGGAAGGTCATCAAGTTCCAGAAGGCGATCATCGCCGCCGGTTCCTCGGTGGTGAAGCTGCCTTTCGTGCCGGAAGATCCGCGCATCGTCGATTCGACCGGCGCGCTGGAGCTGCGCCAGGTGCCGAAGCGCATGCTGGTGATCGGCGGCGGCATCATTGGCCTGGAGATGGCGACTGTGTACTCGACCCTGGGTGCGCGCATCGACGTGGTCGAGATGATGGACGGCCTGATGCAGGGCGCGGACCGCGACGCGGTGCGTGTCTGGCAGAAGCACAATGCCCACCGCTTCGACAACATCATGCTGAAGACCAAGACCGTCGGCGTGGAAGCGCTGCCGGAAGGGATCAAGGTGTCCTTCGAAGCGGCGGAAGCCGGCGTCACCGCGCCTGAGCCGCAGCTCTACGACCTGGTGCTGGTGGCCGTGGGCCGCAGCCCGAACGGCAAGAAGGTCGGCGCGGACAAGGCCGGTGTCGCGGTGAGCGACCGTGGCTTCATCCCGGTCGACAGCCAGATGCGCACCAATGTGCCGCACATCTTCGCGATCGGCGACCTGGTCGGCCAGCCGATGCTGGCCCACAAGGCGGTGCACGAGGCGCACGTGGCGGCGGAAGCGGCCCACGGCGAGAAGGCGCACTTCGACGTCAAGGTGATTCCGTCGGTGGCCTACACCGATCCGGAAGTGGCATGGGTCGGCATCACGGAAGAGGAAGCCAAGGCCAAGGGCATCAAGGTCGAGAAGGGCCACTTCCCGTGGTCCGCGAGCGGCCGCGCCGTGGCCAACGGCCGCGACGAAGGCTTCACCAAGCTGCTGTTCGATGCCGAGACGCACCGCATCATCGGCGGCACCATCGTGGGCACCAGCGCGGGCGACATGATCGGCGAAGTGGCGCTGGCGATCGAGATGGGCGCGGATGGCGTGGATATCGGCAAGACCATTCACCCGCACCCGACCCTGGGCGAGTCGATCGGCATGGCTGCCGAGGCTTATGAAGGCACTTGCACGGACTTGCCGCCGCCGCGCAAGCGTTGATCGGTTTCTGAGCGTATGAAAACGGGGCCTCTTTGGTCCTAATGCCGTTCAGTTAAGACTGAACGGCATTTTTCTTTTCAGGTGTTGTAAACGGTAGCTGAGGCTGTTAACCTGCGTCACCATGTTTGATGACGT